>CALMKY010000229.1 GCA_937867195.1 uncultured Saprospiraceae bacterium
TAGAAACTCGTAAAGAACAAAAAAATATATGGGGTTATCATCAATCTTTAGGGCTAGGCTATTTTGAATATTTTCAGTTTTGTGAAGATATCCACGCGAAACCATTACCGGTAGTTCCTGCAGGGGTGAGTTGTCAAAATTCTGGTGGTACCTGGCGAATAGGAAGTAATGGACAATGTGCCATCCCGATGAAAGATATGAAGGAATATGTGCAGGAAATATTGGATTTAGTCGAATGGGCAAACGGCTCAGACAATACCAAATGGGGATCGATCAGAGCAGCTGCAGGCCATCCCAATCCTTTTAACCTGGAATATATAGCCATCGGCAATGAAGATCATATTACTCCTGAGTTTTCAGAGAGGTTCAAGATGATCTACAAGGCAGTAAAAACAAAATATCCGTATATAAAATTAATTGGGACTGCCGGTCCTTTTTCAGACGGTGAGGATTTTGAAAAAGGCTGGCGAATAGCGGATTCTGTACAAGCTGATCTGGTGGACGAACATTATTACAAAGATCCGGAATGGCTATTAAAAAATCTCAATCGGTACCATCCATACGATCGTACAAAATCTAAAATATATTTGGGAGAATATGCATCCTGGGGTAATAAACAATTGAATGCGATAGCCGAAGCTGCATTCATGATAGGACTGGAGCAAAATGGAGATGTGGTCAGTTTTGCATCCTATGCTCCTTTATTAGCAAAAAAGGACCATACCCAATGGAAGACCGACATGATCTTTTTTGATAATACATCTTATTATCTTACACCCAATTATTATGTGCAAAAAATGTTTTCAATCCATAAAGGCGATGTCTTCATTCAAAATATTTTTTTTACAGACCATCCGGATTCAACCATCATTACATCTTGTGTAAAAGACAGTCATTCCGGGGACATCATTTTCAAAATTGTAAACACAGGACCACAGGATAAAAGTCTACAGATTCCATTGAGCCTTATTCCTGACCTTGAAAATTTTGGTGAATTAACGGTGCTGTCTGCTGCTGACGCTGAGGCCGTAAATAGTTTTTCAAATCCTTACATGATAAAACCTACATCCGAAAAAATATCAATGAATCCAAATTTTTATCTGACCATGAAACCGTATTCGCTTTCTATTCTTCGCATTCAATCAAGGCAAAAGACTAAATGAAGCAAGTATTCTTTTTTTGGGGACTTTGCTTCCTATTCCATCTAACTGCCTATACACAAGAAGCTTTCAATCCGATCATTTTTGCTGATGTTCCGGATATGTCCATGATCCGGGTAGGTCGCACCTATTATATGAGCAGTACGACCATGCATCTCAGCCCCGGCGTCCCAATCATGCGTTCTTATGACTTAACCAATTGGAAAATTGTAAATTATGCTTACGACACACTGGCATCTGTGGATGACCTCAATCTTGACAATGGTAAGAGTACGTATGGACGAGGTTCATGGGCCAGTAGTTTACGATATCGGGATAGTATCTTTTATGTAAGCACGTTTGCCCAAACAACAGGTAAGACTTATATTTTTTCAACTAAAGACATTGAGAAAGGACCGTGGAATGTCCATTCATTCAAACCAGCTTATCATGATCATACTTTATTCTTTGATGATGACGGAAGAGTCTATATGATCTACGGTGCCGGCAAACTTAAGTTAATCGAATTATCAAAAGACTTATCAGGTTTGAAGCCGGGGACAACAGAGCAAGTCATTATTGAAAATGCGGATCTTCCGGCAGGATCTAATATTGGGCTTCATGCTGAGGGGTCGCAATTATTCAAAATCAACGGTACATATTACTTGTTTAATATCGTTTGGCCCAAAGGGGGAGTCAGGACTGTCTTAATACATAGATCGGATAAGATTTCAGGTCCCTGGGAAGGTAGAGTAGCATTGCAGGATCGGGGAATAGCACAAGGAGGAATGATTGACTCACCGGAAGGTAAATGGTATGCCTATTTGTTTAGGGATTATGGTGCGGTTGGACGCATTCCTTATATTTCTCCCGTTACCTGGGAAGATGGCTGGCCGGTCATTGGTATAAATAATAAAATACCCGATTCACTGGAGCTGGCAAAAAATTTAAGTCCTATTCCGGGTTTAGTAAATTCTGATGAATTCACTCGAACGAAAGGTGATCCCGATCTTCCTCTTGTTTGGCAATGGAATCATAATCCTGACAATACACATTGGTCTGTCCATTCAAGGAAAGGATTTTTGAGGATTACCACTTCAAGAATCGATACATCTTTTTATCTGGTAAAAAACATAGTAGGTCAGCGCACGTTTGGTCCATCTTGCAGTGGATCCATAGCCATCCATACCACACATATGAAGGATGGTGATGTCGCAGGACTTACCTTGTTTCAAAAAAAATACGGTTATATAGGAGTGAAATTAGAAAATGGCAAAAAACAGATCATACAGGTTGCTGTTGATTCAGACATACCGATGGTGAAAGCAACTATTCCTTTCAACCAAAATACCCTATACCTCAAATCCGAATGTGATTTTAAAGAATTAAAAGACGAAGGTCGGTTTTATTATAGTCTGGATAACAAAACCTGGATATTGATCGGTAGTACTTTGAAGTTGAAATACACGCTTCCTCATTTTATGGGATATCGGTTTGGATTATTTAATTATGCCACAAAATATGCAGGAGGTTATGTGGATTTCGATTGGTTTAGAATTTCATCTAATACATCTGATAAATGAAAAAAATATTTTGTTTATTATTCATTGCAGCTTGCACCGATGTATTTTCCCAGTCGACCAGGATCGAAGTAGATCTTACAAAAAACATAGGCGAAATGAAACCTGTATGGTCTTTCTTTGGATATGATGAGCCAAACTATACCACGATGCACGATGGTCAGAAACTATTGACCGAACTCCAGAATTTAAGCAAGGTGCCGGTATACATACGCACACATAACTTACTCACATCTAAAGGCAATAGCGATGGACCCGATCTTAAATGGGGATACACAGATGTTTATACTGCAGATCCTGAAGGAAAAGCAATCTATAATTGGATAGTAGTAGATAGTATCATCGACAGTTACATAAGTCGGGGAATGAAGCCTTTGATGGAAATAGGATTTATGCCTAAAGATTTATCTTCTAAACCTGTGCCCTATGAACATACATGGAGTAAAGGCGGCAATCTATGGACCGGATGGACTTATCCTCCGAGCGATTATAATACATGGAGAGATCTGGTTTATCATTGGGTAAAACATTCTATAGATCGATATGGTAAGCAAGAGGTAGTCTCCTGGCTTTGGGAAGTTTGGAATGAGCCCGACATAGCCTATTGGTCCGGTACTTTTGAAGAATATTGCAAATTGTATGATTATGCAGCCGACGGACTTAAGAAAGCTTGCCCGGAATGCACCATTGGCGGTCCCCATACCACCAGTCCACGGAATGAAAAAGCCTATGACTACTTATTAAAATTTATAAAGCATTGTCTTTACGGTAAAAATTTTGCTACCGGTAAAACTGGTACACCATTGCAGTACATAGGTTTTCATGCAAAAGGAGCCCCCGAATATAAAGACAATCGTATCAGGATGAATATGGGCGCACAATTAAAAGATATCCAAAAAGGATTTGAACTCGTACATTCTTTCCCACAGCTTAAATCGATACCAATTATCATCGGCGAATCTGATCCTGAAGGATGTGCAGCATGCTCGGAAAAACGAGATCCAAAATACGGTTACCGCAATGGTACCATGTATTCAAGCTATACTGCGACTGCTTTATCCTGTATTTATGAATTAATGGATGCATATCAGGTTAATCTGAAAGGTGCAGTCAATTGGTCTTTTGAATTTGAAAATCAAGATTGGTTTGCGGGATTTAGAGAATTAGCCACTCATGGGATTGATAAGCCCGTGCTCAATGTTTTTAGAATGCTCGGTCAAATGCAGGGAATGAGACTCAAGGTAAAAGTGGATGGTGGATTGACGATCAGGCAAATCATCGATCAGGGTATACGGAATCAAAATGACATCCATACCATTGCAAGTCACGAAAAAAACTCAGCGTGGATTATGATCAGCAATTATCATGATGATGCTATACCTAAAGATAGTTCTGTTGTAGATTTACTAATAAAAAATTTACCTGCTCATAAAGCTTTGATAGAGCATTATAGAGTAGATAATACATTTAGTAATTCGTATGAGAAATGGAAATCCATGGGCAGTCCACAAATGATCGAACCACATCAATATAATGATTTGGAAAAAGCTGGTCAGTTACAGTTATTTACTTCTCCATTTTGGTCAAATGTCAATCATAGTCAAACCCATATCAGATTAGTACTTCCACATCATGCGGTATCCTTCCTTCATGTATCCTGGTAGGAAATTTTTTGATAGAATTAACTCACTACTTTCCATTCCGAGAGCACCTTGAATTTTTGAATTTTCATTTTCACTTTTATCAAACATCATAGTGTATTGCCCCACTATCTGGCACTTGTTATTAATGAAGCAAAGTATTT
>CALMKY010000230.1 GCA_937867195.1 uncultured Saprospiraceae bacterium
CATACCGTGCTCATCAATTTTGATGTAACCTGGAAAAACAGCTGGCGCACCAGCACCAACGAAGCCAATTACGATGGCGCCTGGATTTTTGTTAAATACCGCAAACTCAACACCAGCAACTGGCAACATTGTACGCTCAACACTGCGGGCTTTACAGCTCCCAGTGGTAGTACCATCAAAGTGAGTGCCGATCAGAAAGGCTTGTGGATTTATCGCAGCAGCAATGGCATCGGAAAATATTTTTGCAGCGGCAAAAAAGAAACATCTTGTGGGTGTGCAGTTGTATTCCGTGCGTGATGATATGGGCAAAGACCCTATGGGCACTCTTAAACAATTGGCAGCAATGGGTTATGTGTATGTAGAACATGCGAATTACATGAACAGGACATTTTATAAATATCCGGTGAGCGATTTTAAAAAACTGCTGGATGATCTTGGATTGAAAATGAAAAGCGGGCATACGGTAATGGGAAAAAATCACTGGGATGAATCGAAAAAAGATTTTACAGATGCATGGAAATATACTGTGGAAGATGCTGCGGCAGTAGGGCAGGAATATGTGGTGAGCCCCTGGCTGGATGACAGCTTGCGCAAAACAACTGATGATTTAAAACGCTATATGGAAGTATTTAATAAGTGCGGCGAACTGTGTAAAAAAAGCGGAATGAAATTCGGATATCACAATCACGATTTTGAGTTCAGCCAAAAGTTAGATGGCAAGCTTGTGTACGATATTATTCTTGAAAACACTGACCCTTCTTTGGTAACACAGCAGATTGATATTGGCAATATGTATCATGCGGGTGGCATTGCACTCGATATCATGAAACAATATCCCGGCCGTTTCGAGTCTATGCATGTTAAAGATGAAATCAAATCGACGGGTGGTGGTGAAATGGGAGGCGGCTATGATAGCTGTGTATTAGGTAAGGGCATTATACCGGTAAAAGAAATTGTGGACCTTGGAAGAAAATCAGGTACTACGCTATTTATCATAGAACAAGAATCTTACCAGGGCATGGCACCCCTCGATAGTATGAAAAAGGATTTGGAGGTGATGGCCATGTGGGGCTATAAATAGGCATTGCTAAAAATTATTCAATACCCTATTCAGATTAACAAGAGGGTTTTTTACTTAGAAAGATTGTAATTGATTTCAGTCAATTCAAATTCGCCATAACAAAAATCTCCATCGGGATATGTATACATTGCTTTGCCATTTTGTGCAAGGCGATATCCGTGATAATCCATATAATTAGCCAGTGGAGTAGACCAGGTCATCAATTTCATTGACCCATCCTCTTGTCTTGCATATCGGTCCTTTGATTTAAAATTAATCAGCCGGCCTTCGTTATTAAAGTATAATATGGCATGGATCGTGATACCCTGATTTGTAAAACTTGCTTTTATGCTTTGATCATTTGTTTCGCCCCATTGTATTCGGGGATCGATTAAAGAAGCAGGAGCCAGACAACACATATCATTAAAAATAGTTACCGTTTCTGCTGTATCCATCTCCGGTCCATCCTGGTATTGTACCTTATATGCTGAAAATAATCTGATATCCATTTTTGCTTTACCATCTTTGTATAGATGTAATCCTGCAACGGGAAGATGTTTCATGGTGCCGGACATATAAAACAATCTTCTGCTGGGATCTATAAAATTGTTTTGAATGACGTTTAAGATAATCCATTCCTTGGCATGATAAGACCTGATGTGTGCTTTAAACCTGGCTTCCAGGTTATTTATTTTGGGTTTCCCTATAGCACCGGTATACTCTATGTACTTTCTGATGATCAAAGGCAAAGGAAGTAAATCCTGTTGGGTAAGAAGGTCGACAGGGGTTGACTTTAGATCAAAACCTTCTTTTCTTTTTATTAAGTAGGTATTCTTAAATTTCCAATTTGCAAACCCGGTCAAAGCAATGATGAGCAGTGCAATATTCGCAATCGTACCAAATTTAGCGTCCTGCCAATGGATGGATATTAAATATTGTGAAACCAGGATAGCAGGGAGACTGGTTATCCACCCCGCATCTGCCTTTAGCCAATAGAATATACCAGTAACCACTATGAATATGAAACCCAATAACCATATGATACCTAAAGATTTGCTGATCGGGTGGTGGATTGATCAAAATCGGAAAGTCCAAATGCTTTGGCAAATCCCATTAAATGGATCAACGCATGGACGATCAAAAGGCAAATCAAAATGATTCTCATATTCTGAAATGGATGATATTAAAATCAAAGATTGGCTTGGAAGGATATGCTGTGCTTGATCCCGATCATAACGAAGGATGACGAGTATTAATTATTTTCTGAGCTTGTCCAGTGCTGCTTTTGATTCAGCTGTTAATATCAGCTTTCCACTGATGCGTGCACGATTTTGAATCAAAGAGTTCCAATCATCATGGGCATCCCACATCATTTGTTTAATTTCTTTCAACGCTTTGGGACTATATTGGCTTAGCTCATTTATCTTTTTTGAGATAGCGGCATTCAACCGCTCCTTCGAATCATATACTTCATTGTACAATCCTTTCTGCAGACACCATGCAGCATCATACCAATTTACAGGGTTCAGTGTAAGATGATTAAAGTGAGCAATGCCGATTTTTCTTTCAATAAACGGTCCTACGACAAATGGTCCGATCCCATTGATCAGCTCACTGAGGCGGATAGATGCCTGATCAGACGCTATGACATAATCACTCGCTGCAATAATACCGACGGCCCCGCCGATCGCTTTGCCCTGTACAGATGTCAGAATGAGATGGGGGGATTGCTTCAATGCTAAATTGAGCTTGCCAAACTGATGAAAAAAATCAGTCGATGTTGTTTCATCCTTTAATGAAAGCAATTCATAAAGATCGGCACCGGCACAAAAAGTCTTATCACCCTGACTCGATAACCAGATCACCCGGAGGTCTTTATTTTCCAATGCATTGATGATACGCTGCATATCGTTTTCTGCCAGTCCGGAGTTAGAATATTTTTTAGCCGGTAAATGAACAGTAAGTTTAGGTACAATAGAGCGATCTGCTGTTTCATTTGAATACCCGCGGATAACTGCAAACAATTCCGGCTGGCTCCATGCCTTATAACTGATCCAGTATATAAAAACAGTAAGTGCAACAAATCCAAAACGGATGTTTTGCCAATGCGGGTAATTATAATACATCAGGCAGATAATAACTGCTATTA
>CALMKY010000231.1 GCA_937867195.1 uncultured Saprospiraceae bacterium
TGGCCGGAAGAGTATGGCTTATTTTAAATTTGGCTGTAAGTGAAGAAAGTTGATTCATAATTATCTAAAGGTAGTAAATAAAAATTTCTATTGTAAATACAGTTTTTAGTTTGAATAAATTATCTATACTCATTCTTATCATGTCTGTATCGAGGCGCCTATCCTGATGATTTTACCATTCGATAAATACATCCGACCGGACTAAATGATTTAAAGTATAACCTCTCTTTTTTTCTTCTTAATCACTTTTTTCAACAAATATGTTTCTACGGCTTTATTAATAGGGCTGAGAGAAAAAATAATTACCATTTTCACGACAAGCGATATAAAATAATTATTTGTGGCAACAAGATGGAGTGCGAAATACAATATATTATCCTCAATGATAAAAAGCACGATGGCAATGATGAGGGTGATGGCCCTTGCCTTCCTTCCTATTTTAGCAATGGTTAATTCGTCGATGGTTTCCTGGAGTGCAATATTTTTCTTTTCAATTTCTTCTTTTTGTCTTTTTATGATGATGTTCTCTTTTTTCGTTTGCTCTGCTTCAAAGATCAATTGCAGGTGTTTAATTTTCTTTTCGTTGTCTTCATGCTGCACTTCTTCCCGGATGCGATGGTAAGCCCTAAAGTGAAAATTGCTTGTCAGCAGATCACCTTTTGATTGATATATATCTGACATCAGCTCATGAATCTGATAGACCTTTGCCTTGACTTTAATATCTTCCGCAATTTTCAATGCATCGTTGAGCAGGAGGATAGAACTGTCTGGATTATTTTGCTTCAACGATATTTCAGCGAGATGAATAAGATTGGTTACAGCTCCATTGGGAATCTTCATCTCCTGCCGAATACCCAGCGCCTGGTTTTGATAGTCAGCTGCTTTGACAAAGTCTCCCATTTCGAAATAATAGTTGCCCAGATCTGTTAGCGCCCTAGCCTTTACCGGCATATTGTTGATTTGCTCTGTCAATTCTAAAGATTGCCGGAGGAAGTCCAATGCATTTGCGTAATTTCTTTGATGCTGATACACGACGCCGATGCCGTTTAAAGTACGAGCTAATAAATGTTGGTTATCGGCTTTCCTGCACAACTGAATGTTTAACTGGTGAAAGCGAAGCGCTTCATCATACTGACCGGTTTCAGAATATATTTCTGCGAGATTATATGTGCAGAACAGCATAAACGTTTTATATTCTCCCGTCTTGGACAGTTGCTGATATGCATCAAGCAATGATTTTAGTGCCAGTTCGAGCTCTCCAAGTGTTCTGTAATTTACACCTTCCATCACGGCTACAGCCTTCATACCATCTTCATCCCGGATTTCAGAAAATAGCTTCTGGGCAACTGCAAGTTCGAGTAATGATTTTTCATAATTGCCTTCATGGAAAGAGATAAATCCAAACGCCAATTGCGAAAGGGCAATATTTTTTGGATTCAGCGGAACATTGTTTTTTACAAATTCGACTGCCCTCTCCGTCACATTTCTTCTTTCCGCGGTGGGAAGGGTGGCACCTTCCAGCCATAATTCATCAAAAAACTTTTCGATGTACGCAGAATCATTCTTTGCCTCTGAAAAAAGATTTTCGAGTAATTCTATTTTTGGATGCATGGTTGCATTTTATACTTGGTCAATCATGACACCTGACGGCCCTGCAATCCGTACGTGGAGGTTTTATCATCTCGTCAACAAGCCGTTTATCGTGCTGACATAAAGTTAAGAAAATTGCGAATTAGTTAATACTTACTGCAATGCAGAAGTGCTTTAAAGGTAAATTAGATTTGAAACAAAAGGCAATTTAGAAGGACAGGACTTTGAAATACTTAGGATTTAGGTATTTCCCAAATTCAAATAGTATTCCCAGAGTTGAATTACTGGTTATCTATCTATGCTCGATTATTATTATTCTATTAAGAAATAGTTCCCGATAGAATCATCGGGAACTATAATGTATCGCGTATAGTTTTCGTTGACACCTGATCTTTGCTTTCCACGGATTAATGAAAGGCTTTCACTCATGGCTTTTCTAATTGGAATTCTGCTTGCAAACGACTACATCCATTTACAAACGGCATTAATTGATTATTCACCGACTAGTAGGTTAAGCACAGCACAGCTTTGCATCGACATTTGATTAGCATTAAAACTAAAAGAATATGCAAACTTCTGTATCCGGTATTGTAGCCAAAGAGCCCACGATCACGACGTTGAGTAATGGCAGTCGACGGGCATTTATACTCATCCTGGTCAAAGATCATCTCATCCATGTCCCAGGCATTAAAATAAAAAGTACTCCATGGCATCGGGTGATCGCCTGGGGTAAAACCGTCGATCTGGTGGAAAGATATTTACACAAAGGAATGCAGGTCACACTGGACTGCGAGGTAAAAATGAAAGAAGATTTGATCGAAGACCATATTCGGATAAACTACAGGGAGTATGTGCTAAATGGGTTTTCGGTGATGGTGGATTTTGTACCAATACACAGTAAACTTAAAACGAAGGAAACCAGTAGGAGGGCTTAATATTTACGATGTATGCACAGCATCCTTTGGACAAACTAAGAACTACGATGGAATTACGAATTAGCGATTTACGATGTAAGGGTCTCGCGTTAGGCATAGTAACCCTAGGCGAAAGCCAGTCGCTCCATCGTCAATAGATCGTCCAAAGAATGCTGTGCATATGTCGTACATCGTATACCTTACATCGTACATCCTATATTGTACATCATCCATATATTTGTAAATTGCATTAATATAAAGTAGAAAATATGATAAACAAAGTAACATTGATCGGAAACCTGGGTCGTGATCCTGAAATCAGACACCTGGAAGGCGGCACAGCCGTAGCGAAATTTTCTCTTGCCACCAATGAGAGCTACCGGGATAGAAGCGGAGAATGGAAAACTGAAACCGAATGGCACGATATCGTCTGCTGGCGTCAGCTTGCCGAACGGGCTGCTAAAGACCTGCACAAAGGAAGTATGGTATACATCGAAGGGAAAATAACACATCGTAAATGGCAGGATAAAGAAGGTAAAGATCATTATTCTACCGAGATCGTTGCCAATACAATGCGTTTACTCGATAAACGGGAAGGAAATGGTAATCGAAGCGTAGGATACGGTGATAGTTTCCCTGGGAATGAAGGACAAATTGCCGGCCGTTCTGATTTTGGATCGGCACCGCCTCCATCCTCTGCAGATAATGATGATCTGCCATTTTAATATCATTACTAATTCTTTAGATGTTAGCTCGGCATTCTTACTATTTAATATTATTTCTTTTAATTCTATCAGGGTGTAAACATCAGGCGGAATTACCCCTGCCTCATGCTTTTCCCAGGATAGAATTTCCAAAGGGGGAAGTCAAATCGGTTGATCAAAACTATTGCCCATTGAAATTTGATTTTCCGACGTATGGTACGGTCGTACAGGAAGAATCTTTTTTTGATGAAAAGCCATCGGATCCATGTTGGTTTACGATCCAAATCCCGGCACTTAATGCATCGATCCATTGTAGTTATGGGCCGATCGATCAAAACAAAACATACCAAAAATATATCGATGATGAATACAATCTGTTGAGTAAGCACAATATTAAAGCGGAGTACCGTGAAGAAACCAAATTGCACAATCAGCATGGTGTAAAAGGGATGTCATTTGAAATCGATGGTCCTGTCGCATCGCCCTATCAATTTTATTTAACCGATAGTACCCGGCATTTTTTCAGAGCCGCTTTATACTTTAACAGCCGTGTCAACAGTGATTCGACTAAACCTGTCCTTGAGTTTTTAAAAAAGGACCTCCGGAATATGGAATCCAGTTTTGAATGGAAATAAATATGGATTTCGTCATTCCGAGTCCATTGCAAGAAGTGGATTATCTCACAACATGTCAGCTCCAGGTCAAGCGGGATGATTTGATCCATCGGGATCTTTCCGGAAATAAATATCGCAAACTCATCGGGCATGTCGATTACATCATCAAAAATCATGTCAAAGGCATCGTCACATTTGGTGGGGCTTTCAGCAATCATCTGTATTCATGCGCCGCTTTTGCAAAGAAATACAATCTGCTTGCCATCGGAATTGTTCGGGGAGAAGACGATGTCAGCAATCCCACCTTGCAGTATTGCCGATCCATGGGAATGGAATTGTTTTTTGTTACCAGGCAGGAATATTCATTAAAACAGGAAAGTAAAGTAATCAGAGATATTCTGGTTCCATACGATGACTATTATTTGATCCCGGAAGGAGGTGATCATCCCTTGGCCATGTCCGGATTAAGTGCGATGATCGATGAGGTAATCGATCCTCCGGATTATATAGCCGTGTCAGCCGGAACGGGGAGTACAGCCATCGGCATTCTAAAAGCGATGATAGCAAAAGGCTGGAAGACTAAATTAATGGTACTGCCTGCTTTGAAACATAGCGGAATAAAGGATAGAATCATTGCAGATACCGGTGTGCCTGCATCCCAATTCGTGTATGCCGATCAATATACATTTGGAGGTTATGCAAAATCAAAAAATACATTGATTGCATTTATAAATGATTTTTATTCCAAGACCCATATTCCATTGGACCCGGTATATAATGGGAAATTGGTTTATGGATTAACCGACTTGGACCAAAAAGGCTTTTTTAAATCAAATGAAAGAATCATCTGGATCCATACAGGCGGTTTGCAGGGAATACATGGTTATAATTATCTTACCAAAAAAGGGGATCAGGCTATGATTCATCCCGTATAGAAAGTCCAGGGATTCGCGCTAAGACGGTATTATTTATTTCAATATGATTTCATCACCCAACTGTATTGTGCCGGTTGATTTCACCAATACATTTTGACCGAATAATACTTTTTTATCTCTTAATCTGTATTTTACCAAGGTGGCTGTCGGCTCGCTGCTGGATACGCCTGTTTCCTGATCGATACCGGGTACATTGCACCTGGCACATAGTTTTACTCCTTCGAACTCTACATCATGGATCGTAAATGCTTTAATTTCATCTTCCTGGTGGGCATATCCTCCCCTGATTACCATATTGGGTCTGAACCGGTTCATCGGAATCGGAAGATGCATTTGCTCATTGAGCTGATCCAAAGATTCTTCGCTGATTAATAAGACAGGATAGGCATCTGAAAACGAATTGATATCTCCTTCTCTTGAATAATTCAGATCGATCTGTCGCAGGCTATCCTCCGGCATATAGACCAGCGAGCATGGTTGATCCAAAATACGGGAAAACCATTGATTGACATAAGAAGGGTATGCGATCGCTTCACATAGATCATCCCAGACTTTTACACTGATCCTGGGCAATTGATTGACTTCATCCTGTTGGATAAAAGGAATGCTCAATCTCAGATCAGGGTTTTTTAAATGATGGACGATCCATTCATGATTTCCCATACTTATTCTCAACAAGGCCAATGCTGCATTTTCTCGTTGTGATATAAATCGAAAATCAGCATCGACGAGCATCCATCGACGATCATACCGGAGGCCGCGAAATTCTACATTGGATTCTTTCAATGCGATTCCACCAAGAGATTTGATAGGGTAGATATACAGTTGGGATATGATCAGTTTTGACATAGAATAAATTCCTCGCAAGGTAATAAAACACCTCCATACACCTCATCTGCTAAAATCATATTTTTACTGCATGAATTGGAAATCGATCTGGCAAACTCCCTATTTGCTTGAAGCTGAATCAGCTCAGAATATTTTATCTGGTTATGGAATCGCGAGCCAATTGATCAATCAGAAAGATTCAGCTTATGTATTATTGGGAGAAATAAAAATCATGGTCCCAGAAGGTATGGTAGAAGAAGCAAGAAAATATTTGTCCACCAGCGGATATATACAGGATGCAGCTTACCTTAACTGACCAACGGAATTTACTTAACTTTACAGCGACCGATTGATGCCCATGTCTAAGCACAAGAATATTTATAATTCCCTGGTAGAAGCTAAATTGAATGGAGATAAACTCCTGTCGGTATTGATCGACCCTGATAAAATAAGGCTGGGCCAATTGGATCGTGTCATTCATTCCTCGATCGAGTCGGGGATCGATTATTTTTTGATTGGCGGTAGTTTAATAATCCATGATATGTTGGATTACTGCCTTGACATATTATCTAAATCCAGTGATATACCGTTGATTTTATTTCCCGGAAATGCTTTGCAGATCAATCAAAAAGCAGATGCCATATTATTGCTTTCCCTGATATCGGGTCGCAACCCTGATCTACTGATCGGCCATCATGTCATCGCAGCACCTAAGCTGAAGGAAAGTGATCTTGAAATCATCCCGACAGGATATGTACTCATCGATGGTGGTATCGAGACGACGACGACTTATATCAGTAATACCAGGCCGATACCGGCAGATAAGCCTGAGATTACCGCCTGTACTGCGATGGCAGGTGAAATGCTGGGTCTTAAGCTCATTTACCTCGAGGCAGGGAGCGGAGCCAAATATCATGTCAATGAACAAACGATCCGTGCGGTGAAAGATTCGATCGATATACCCATCGTGGTCGGAGGTGGTATCCGCAATCCAATCGTTGCAAAAAATGTATTGCAGGCAGGTGCCGATATGATCGTAATGGGTAATGCGACGGAAACCAATCCTGATGTGATCCGCGAGATTGCTTCGATCATTCGCAATAAAGAATTTTCACCCGATCGGATATGATCACCGGTAAAGTTTTTAAGTCCACCGGTAACTGGTATAATGTACATACATCAGATCAGGAACTTCCCTGTCGGATTGTCGGTAAGTTCAGACTCAATGATAAAGTGCTTACCAATCCTGTGGCCGTCGGTGATGATGTCGATATAGAATTGGAAAATGAATCACAAGGCCTTATTAAAAATATTCATCACAGAAAAAATTATATCACCCGGCAATCTCCCAGGCAAAAGCATCAACTGCATTTGCTGGCTGCCAATGTAGACCAGGCAATGCTGGTCATCACCTTAATCCAACCCATGTTGAAGCCTGGATTTGTAGACCGGTTTTTATTGATGACGGAGCCACAAAATATACCTTGCATGATTGTCGTCAATAAATGCGATTTGTTTACAGAAGATGAAAGTGAATTATTTGATATCATGCAGGAATCATATCAAGCCATAGGGCATCCTATGTATAAAGTGTCAGGCATTACCGGGGAAGGCATAGATGATTTGAGGAGATTATTAAAAGATAAGATTACATTCATAGGGGGTCAGAGTGGGGTAGGGAAGTCAACCCTCATCAATGCAATCCAACCGGGACTGGATCTGCGGACGACCGAAATCTCAGAATACAGCGGCAAGGGGACGCATACCACCACATTTGCAGAAATGCATGGACTCGATGCCGGCGGGATGATCATTGATGCTCCGGGGATCAAGACATTATCGTTTAACAACCTGGAGCCGATGGATGTGGCTCATAATTTTAAAGAATTTTTTATTTTATCGGATGAATGCAAATTTGGTGGTAATTGTTTGCATCGAAATGAACCCGGATGCGCAGTAAAAAAAGCCATCGACGAGGGAAGGGTTTCCAAAATCCGATATGAAAATTATCTTGCCATCCTGAGCGAAATCGAAGATCAGAATTATTGGGAAAGACATAAGGAGATGTAATCAAAAGGATATTCCTTCTAAAAGCCTATCTTTATAGATCACTCTTAATTTCTTTGCTTATGATCTACACGTTATTACTGTATTTTATTCTACCATCTGCATTTGAA
>CALMKY010000232.1 GCA_937867195.1 uncultured Saprospiraceae bacterium
CTGCCCATCCACCACCAATAGGCCCACGGTTTGTAGGTTGATACGGATTGAGAAAATAAAAAACGGGTACAGCTGGTAATCAATAGGATTGAAATGATTCTTAGCACAATACGAAAATATGCATTCGGTCTTGTTTTTTATGAGAACTGCTATGGTTTTAACACCAAAATTTATAATTCTTTCATGTCATCACATGGTTTAAGGAGGATCTGAAAAAATTCTAATGTGCAATGTTTTATTGTTTTTTAATTTGACATCATTTGGTTACGGCACAATAGTTTCCTACATTTGAATATAAAAACTTTATTGAATGAAACCAGGACTGGCATTTTTATTTTGCATGTTGATTTCGGACATTTTTTCACAAAAAATATTTTCTCCAAAGCAAATTGATGCTTTTAAAATGGAAGTAACCAATGCCGTTGCATCCAAAACGAAAATGGCACAGATCATGGTGGATAAAATTTTCTCGTTCGGAGAACTTGGCTTTCAGGAATCCGAAACATCTAATTATATAACTGATATTCTTCAGAAAAATGGATTTACCATCAGCAGAAATATGTCGGGGGTGCCTTCTGCCTGGATGGCGAAATGGGGCACTGGACATCCGGTGATAGCCATTGGTTCAGATATTGATTGCATACCAAAAGCGTCTCAAAAGCCAGGTGTTGCCTATCATGACCCGATCGTAGAAGGAGCTCCGGGACATGGCGAAGGTCATAACAGTGGTCAACCGTTGAATATGATTGCTGCTTTGACCGTGAAAGATCTTATGACCCGCGAAAAGATGTCCGGCACGTTGGTCTTATGGCCGGGAGTTGCAGAGGAATTATTGGGCACTAAAGCATACTATACACGCGATGGTTATTTCGATAGCATCGATGTCTGTATTTTTACACATGTCGATGACAACCTCGCTGTTTCGTATGGTCAGGAATCAGGCAGTGGTTTGATTTCGGTTCAATACGAATTTGAAGGAGAAGCAGCCCATGCCGCAGGTGCTCCCTGGAGAGGTCGCAGTGCAGCAGATGCCGTCGAACTCATGAACATTGGTTGGCAATACCAGCGTGAACATCTGGACCCATTGCAGCGGTCTCATAGTGTGATCACCAATGGTGGAGACCAACCAAATGTAGTGCCATCTAAAGCGTCTATCTGGTATTATTTCAGACATATTACCTACAAGCAGATTATGGAGGTGTACAATAAGGCAAATCGCATTGCCGAAGGTGCAGCCCTTATGACCAATACAACTGTAAAACACAAAATTCTTGGCTCTGCTTGGCCACGGCATTACAGTAAACCCATCGCTGAGGCTACTTATCAAAATATTAGAAAAGTAGGGTTGCCGACCTGGTCCGACGAAGATCAAAAACTGGCCAAAGCTTTGCAAACAGAAATTGATGCTCCTAAAAAAGACGGACTTGCGCTCAAACTGGATACCTTGATGCCACCTCCCGATAAGCCGGAAAGCGGTGGTTCCGATGATATTGGTGATATATCCTGGAAGGTGCCAACCATTACTTTGCGATACCCATCCAATATACCCGGGTTGCCAGGACATCATTGGGCAGATGCTGTTGCGATGGCTACACCGATTGCTCACAAAGGAGTGATCGCCGGTGCTAAAGTAGAAGCCATGACCCTGATTGACTTATTGACATCAAAAGATTTAGTATCCAATGCCTGGGATTATTACAAAAATGTCCAGACAAAAGAAACAAAATATATACCGATGGTCGGTAAAGATGATAAACCCGCAATCTATCTCAACAAAGAGACGATGGACCATTTCAGACCGTTGATGAAACCATTTTACTATGATGAAAATAAATATCCTTCCTATTTAGAGCAATTGGGTATTATATATCCAACCGTCAAAACTCCAAAGCCTTGATGGTTCAATTATTATTAATTATTAAAATACATAAAGATTGGAAGAAAGAAAAAGGATAATCCCTAAAGACGAATGGGTATACCTGGACGGACCCAAACCCAGAACATTCGAGTTTATTTTTGCATGGAAAGTATGGTACGAATTTATAAAAGGATTTAGATGCCTCCATTTTGTCGGCCCTGCCATCACAGTATTTGGAAGTGCAAGGTATGCATCGGATCATCCTTATTATAAAATCGGTGAAGAAATCGGAAAACGAGTTGCCCAACTTGGATTTACCACGGTGACCGGTGGAGGTCCTGGCCTAATGGAAGCAGCGAGCAAGGGTGCTTTTGAAAGCGGCGGTAAATCCATTGGAATCAATATTTTACTTCCATTTGAACAGGGGGTAAATCCTTATGTACACACCTCCGTCACCATCCGGTACTTCTTTGTCAGAAAGACGTTATTGCTCAAATATTCATATGCCTTCATTGTATTGCCGGGTGGATTTGGTACGATGGATGAATTGTATGAAACCCTTACGTTGATGCAAACCAATATCGTCGAGGATTTTCCGGTCGTATTGATAGGAGTGGAATACTGGTCCAAAATGATGGATTTTATCCGCGAGATGATTGATTGTAAAACGATCTCTCCTCCTGATATCCATCTCATGAAAGTGACCGATGATCTGGATGAAGCTTTTGATTACGTCCAAAGTTATATCGGAGATCATTATAAAGTAGCAAAACGAATGAGACCGATCTGGTGGTTATTCGAAAAATCGTAAAGTATCATGGTGATAGATTCAATTCAATTAAAAGGAAAAGGCATCGAAAAAAATACATACGATGCGATCGTGATAGGTTCCGGTATCAGCGGAGGATGGGCAGCTAAAGAGTTGACCGAAAAAGGTTTGAAAGTACTGATGCTGGAGCGGGGTGGTAATCTGGTTCATCCGAATTATCCTACTGCCACGAAAGATCCCTGGGACCTTGACCACAGAGGCAGACTGACAAATGAAGATCGCGAAAAATATTATGTGCAGACCCGGCATTATTCGATTGGAGGTGATAACAAACATTTGTATACGATCGATAAAGAATGGCCATATGAAGAGCCAAAGCGTTTTGATTGGGTACGGGCCAATACGGTCGGGGGCAGATCGTTGTTATGGGCCCGAATGTCATGGCGATGGTCTGATCTGGATTTTGAAGCGAATGTCAAAGATGGTCATGGAGTAGATTGGCCTATACGGTATAAAGATATTGCACCCTGGTATGATTATGCAGAAAAATTTATCGGTGTAAGTGGCAACCGCGATGGTCTGGCACATTTACCGGATGGTATTTTCCAACCACCAATGGAAATGAATTGTGTAGAAAAGGATTTTGTAACAACCATGAAAACCAAATTAAGCCGACCGGTTATCATGGGACGTACTGCCAACCTTACTCAAAATCTTGGCAATAGATCAAAATGTCAATTTCGCAATTTATGTCACCGTGGTTGTCCGTTCGGAGCCTATTTCAGCAGCAATAGTTCAACCATTCCGGCTGCTCAGGCTACAGGCAACTTAACTTTAAGACCTCATTCACTCGTGAACGAAATAATCTATGACGAGCAAAAACAAAAAGCCACCGGTGTTGAAATCATCGATACCGTAACCAAAACGACCGAGCGATTTTTTGCCAAGATTATATTTGCTAATGCTGCTACGATCGGTACTGCCCAATTATTACTAAGTTCCATCTCCAATCGATTTCCGAATGGCCTGGGCAATGACAGCGATCAGGTCGGTCGCAATATTATGGATCATCATAAATTTTCAGGAGCCGGCGCAGAAGTCGAAGGTTATGAAGATATGTATTATGTGGGCCGTCGTCCAACCGGTATATATGTACCACGTTTTAGAAATCTTACCGAACAACGTAAAGATTATTTACGCGGATTTGGAATGCAAGGAGGAGCAAGCAGGGAAGGGTGGAATGATCGAGACCATATCACAAAACATGGCTTTGGAGAGTCTTTAAAAGATGCCATTCAAAATCCGGGGAAATGGACAATCCGACTAGGAGCTTTTGGCGAATGCTTGCCCAATCCAAATAACCGGGTGACTCTTAATAAAGATAAAAAGGATCCATGGGGAAGGTATATGTTGGAGACTCATGTAGAGTTTGGAGAAAACGAAAAAGCAATGAGTAAGGATATGACAGAATCCGCAGCCGAAATGCTTGAAGTGGCCGGATACAAGAATGTAAAACCGACGTATGGAATCAGTTTCCCCGGAAACGCAAATCATGATATGGGCAGTGCTCGAATGGGACGAGATCCCAAAACATCCGTGCTGAATGCATACAATCAAATGCACGCTGTGAAAAATGTATTCATTACCGACGGATCGTTTATGGCATCTACTTCTTGTGTCAATCCTTCGCTGACGTATATGGCGATGACAGCGCGTGCAGTCGATTTTGCAATTAAAGAAGTGAACAAGCAAAATATCTAATTTGTGTCTTCCATCTTGATTCGGCTTGCTGTTCAATCAGATTATGATGATATCTGGAAAATCATCCAATCCGTCATTGCAACCGGAGAGACGTATGTTTTCTATCCGGATTCTGATCGACAGAAGATGCTGGCTTACTGGTGTGATCCTGATGCATTTACTTATGTGGCTACGATCGATCAGAAGGTCGTCGGTACCTATGTCATCAGGGCTAACAGGCCTGATCTTGGATCGCATGTTGCCAATGGATCGTATATGGTTTCTACTGATTGTACAGGGAAAGGGATAGGCAAAATAATGGGATTGCATTCGATAGAAGAAGCCCGAAGACTTGGATTCACAGCGATGCAATATAATTACGTAATTTCTACCAATACAGCTGCGGTACATCTTTGGCAGTCCATAGGATTTACAATCGTAGGTGAAGTACCGGAAGCTTTTTATCATCACGCGCATGGTTATGTGAGTGTGTATGTCATGTGGAGGAAATTATAAGCGAGTTCAGTTAATACGGTTTTACTCTAATTCATCGTCCTGTCATCTGCTTCTGATATCCAATGACATCGAATCCTCCAAGACACTATCAGGATCCATTCTGTACTTCAAATCCAACGAATCTCGCCAAGCTTGATCGTTTGTACTCTGATGATTTTGATAATCGATCATGATTTGTTTTTTTAAGATGGCAGTGGTAGTTAATTGAGGTTGGGACGGTGATGAATTATCTTTGTATTCTTCACTCCATTTTACGATTGGGTAGGGAAAGCTTACGCTATATTCTATATAAATATTTCTGCCGAGGGATGGGTATTCGATGTGATAGACACGGTTACCGGAGTCGAGTAAAAGATGGCGTGTCTTGGCGAGATAGGGTTTGACTTCAACGCTATTAAGTCTGCAATAAAATAAGGATGGTATGATCATGATGCTATCCGTATGAAATAATGCTTCCGGATTGATGCGGATCAGATTCCAGACTGCATCTTCGGTCATGTATCGATCGATGGTGCCGATTTGATCGCCCACAGCATAAGAGTTGGATTTATAATTGTAGTGACCTATGTCCTGGCTGAGTTGTTGATAGGTCTGGCCTTTCCATTCATTGACCGTAGCCGAAATTTTTATCGCCTGCCAGGGAACCATCCCGCCTGCTGGCACGAAACTTGATATCATCATGGAGTATGGATAAATGCCGGTATTGAATGACTTGGTCATATTCATTTTCAATACTGGTATTTTTTGATCTTCCGGAGTGAATCGATCCTGTTTTATTTGCTTCGTCTTAGAAAAATCTTCAGTTTCAAAAATAATGACAGCCTCACCATGATGCATTTCACCATACCTTGCCTGGAAGAGGTCGTAAGAAGAAATTTCTGCTTTCCCTTTCTGCCAATAGCTATCAAATTCAGCTACCTTGCTTACCATCGGGCCTTTGAGTTCCTCTGTCTTACAGATTGAAAACAGCGAACTAAAGATGATGGCTAAGACACGTAACATCGAGTAAATGTACGATGCATAAGGTACAACCTACAAACTTGCCTTGCTTTTTTAGAAATAAACCAACAAAAACCTAGCTTGATCACGACGTTCGCATATCGAAGCATCACTATTTTCCTTCCAGTCGGTTCACATAATCGTATGATCCGAGTCTGAACCTAACCGGTTTTTTTATTTTATCACGATCAAGTTCCCATTTACAAATAAACCCCAGCTGATCCCGATAGCTAAAAGGCGATTTGAAGTAAAATGAAGGAGTTAAATTCAATCCGGTGGCTTTTGAGAATGACACTTTTTTACAAATAGATCTTTGGAGAATTGAATAAGGAGATATATTGGAAGGATTGAGTTTAGGCAATTGTATCCCTGCCTGACCCGAGCCCGTCAAACAAAATAATAAGAAGGCGATGGATACAAAGAACTTCATATCAGGAAGGTTTATTATTCAATATCTTTTCGATTTTATTCAGTTCATCTTGTGAAAAATCGAGATGGTTGATCGAGTTTACATTATCGATCATTTGTTCCGGGGTCGATGCGCCTACTAATACAGAAGTGATTCTTGGATCTTTGAGTAACCAGGCGATGGCCATTTGAGCCAGGGATTGACTACGGGATTTGGCAATTTCATTTAAATCTTTAATAATGGTCAGTTTTTCGGGAGTAATTTTCTCAACATTCAGGTACCGGCCATCTTTGACCGCACGACTTTCTGCCGGTAGCCCATGTAAATATTTATCGGATAACAGACCTTGCTCTAGAGGTGAAAACGCGATAGCCCCTATCCCTTTATTGCCTAATACATCGGTAAGTCCATTTTCTACCCATCGATCCATCATACTGTATCTTGGCTGATGAATGAGAAGTGGAGTGCCCATTGATTTTAAGATGTCATAAGCTTTGACTGTATCTTCAGCATTATATGAAGATATACCTGCGTACAATGCTTTACCGGTTCTTACGATTTGATCCAATGCACCCATGGTTTCTTCCAGCGGAGTATCGGGATCACGGCGATGGGAGTAAAATATATCGACATATTCAAGACCCATTCTCTTCAGGCTTTGATCACAAGACGCAATTAAATATTTTCGTGAACCCAGGTTGCCATAAGGTCCGGGCCACATGTCCCATCCTGCTTTAGTACTGATGATTAATTGATCGCGATAGGGTTGCCAATCTTGTTTGTATAATTTTCCAAAGTTTTCTTCAGCTGCCCCGAAAGGTGGTCCATAATTATTTGCTAAATCAAAATGAGTAATTCCATGATCAAAGGAAGTCCGTAATATCTTACGGCCATTCTCCAGATTATCAGTATGTCCAAAATTATGCCACAGGCCTATCGATAGGACGGGCAACAAGAGTCCGCTATTGCCACATCGCCGATATCTCATTTCATCATATCTGTTTTCTGCTGCGCGATAATAGCCTGGATCGAATTTGTCAAAAATTTTCACTGTATAAATTTAGCATGAAAGAAGATATCAAAGATATCCAGTTAGCCGATAAGTTTGGATCAGTTAATAAAAATTTTACTTTTTGTGGTAAGAATTGATAAATCATTACCTTAGCATAAATAATTTCCTGGTAAATGAAAAAATTGTACCCCGTACTTGCAATTGTATGCTTCTTAATTCATCTGGGTAATGCACAGACTGAAAAAGGTACATGGTTACTGGGAGGAAATGTAAATTTCACTAGTTCTAACGGTAGCAGTCAACTTAATTTATTTCCTACCGCGGGATATTTTCTACTTAATAATGTTGCCGGAGGCGCCCAATTTACCTATTCAAGCATTAAGGGTGGGGGCACGTATTGGTCTTTGGGGCCATTTGGCCGGGTGTATTTTTTAGGTGATGATAAAGGTAAATTGTATGGTAC
>CALMKY010000233.1 GCA_937867195.1 uncultured Saprospiraceae bacterium
TGTTTAGCCCGGGTTTCATCTGATATCACAGTGGCCACTTTATAAATCAATGAATCATCAAACGTCGCGGCCATGCCAATGGCTTGAGGAAATACGGTAGCAATGCCGGCCCTTGCGATTCCATGCAGCCCTTCTGACCACCAATTGTATGCAGGAATGCCCAACGAATCAATGCCAGGGGATTGATTCATGAGTTGTGAAATTTTTTGGTCCAAGGTCAGGCGGGATACGAGATCATTGACTCTTTGTTCGATTGGTATTTTCGGATCCTGAAATAAAAATCTGTAGTTTGATGTTGGCTTACACCCTAACGTCAGCCAGGCAATAAAAAGCAGATACCCGTAAGATTTAATCATATTCAAATCGATCTAATAAATCATAAAAATATAAAATAGTACAATAGGCTGTTGTGAAACAGGGAGGAATCCCTATTACCATACAAGGACAGTAGATTAATCGTATTCTATTCCCCATGGAGGTCAATGACCTTTTTCTGATCACTGCTTTTTTTGGCAGCTTCGATGATGGTCATGACGCGAATACCATCTACACCGGTTACCGGCATTTCTTGATGATCTGTAAGAGCTTGATAAATTCCATCGTACAATTCCATATAATTTCCTCTAAGTGAAGGAATGTATTCCCTGATGACTTTATCGTCTTTTTCTGTATGCAACAATCCATGCGCTGACTCCGGTTCTATTCCCCAATCGAGGTCCTTTGGAGATTTCTTAGCTTGTAGATCTGCTTCCTGAACATCGGATCTTGTCTTGAGAAACGAACCTGCCGAACCATGAATAACAAATGAAGGGAAAGGTTCCCTAACCTGATATCCTGATTTCAATCGCACCCTCATCTTGGGATAATAAAGCAAAATCTCAAAATAGTCATCGACTTGTGAATTGGGCCTGGTCATCATGATGTCAGCAAATACTTTATCAGGCATTCCGAACAATACCAATGCCTGGTCAATCAGGTGCGCACCCAGGTCATATACCACTCCTACGGCGGGACCCGGAGTCTCTTTATGCGCTTTGGGACTTAACTGCAGATTGTATCGATCGTAGTGCAATTCGGCTTCAAGGATTTCGCCCAGCCAATGATTATCTATAATAGATTTTACTGTTTTGAAATCACTGTCGTACCGCCGATTTTGAAAGACGCACAATTTTACCCGATGATCCATAGCTAGTTGATTCAATTCCTTTGCCTGAGCAAGACTCGCAGTAAATGGTTTTTCCACTAATGTATTCTTCCCGGCAAGGAGCGCTTGTTTTGCATAATCATAGTGTGTATAACTCGGGGTATTCACTACCACCAGGTCTATAGCGGGATCGGATAATAATTCTTCATAGGTGCGATAAATTTTTGTCTCAGGATATTTTTCATGTACCAGGCTTTTTGAACGTTCCCATACAGCGTATAGATTGATACCCGGATGGCAAGTAATAAAGGGAGCATGGAATACCCAGCCGCTCATACCAAATGAGCATAATGCAGCATTGATCTGTTTCATGAATTGAAGATAAAAAAACTAACGACGAGTTTAAATTACCTCGATGGTAGTATCAGATTTAATTTTAAAACTACCAATTGGCTTGGATACAAGATTTGCCTGATGCAGGATCGCTTCCACTTCGCGAAAATTCTTTGGATCTGCAGCGATCAATAAGCCTCCGCTGGTCTGTGGATCTGCCAGGATAAACTTCCATTCGTCATCGACACCGGATACATCCCAGCCGTAGCTATCCCAATTCCGGATGGTTCCTCCCGGATAGGCACCGGCAGCAATGTATTTTCTTACTCCATTCAATAGGGAAATTTTTGATTTTTCAATTTGCATCGTGAGGTGACTGCCTTTTGCCATTTCGATTGAATGACCCAATAATCCAAACCCTGTAACATCGGTCATGGCATGTACACCATCCAATTTACCCAAATCGTATCCTACTTTATTCAAAATGCACATTGTTTCAATCATAGCTTGTTCATCTTCTTTGAGAAGCAAACCCTTTTTTTGTGCTGTACTCAATATACCGATGCCTAGTGGTTTTGTTAAATACACGATATCACCTTCTTTGGCGGTATCATTTCTTTTGATATGGTTTTTATGGATTATCCCCGTTACAGCAAGGCCAAAAATAGGTTCCGGGCTATCTATACTGTGCCCACCGGCTAAGGGTATACCGGCGGCATTACAAACTGACCTTCCACCATCCACCACTTTTTGAGCTTCTTCCAGTGGAATTTTGTTAATCGGCCAGCCTAAGATAGCAATGGCCATGAGTGGTTTACCTCCCATAGCATAGATATCGCTGATCGCATTGGTAGCTGCTATTCGCCCAAAATCAAATCCATCATCTACAATCGGCATAAAAAAATCCGTGGTACTGATGATGGCCAGATCTCCTTCGATCTCATATACTGCAGCATCGTCCCTGGAGTCGTAACCTACCAATAATTTGGGATCTATAAATTTTGTCAGTTGGGATTTAAGAATGATATCAAGATTCTTTGGTGAGATCTTACATCCGCAACCGGCACCATGACTAAATTGAGTGAGTTTGATTGACTCCATGAATCGTTATAATTGATGAATAGATTTTAAAATTAATTCCGCATTGATCGCGGCATCGACGGTATCCGATTTAATAAGAACGATCGATCCTGGTTCTCTTCGTTGCAGTCCTGCTTCATACGATTTGTCATAATAATTTAAAGCGAGTTTCGCTACCTGGTGATAATCATTTGAAGCCAATGCTTTCAGTGCATTTTTAGTGTTTAATCCTCCCAATCGTTTTTGAATTTTGAGAATACTTTGCTCGAGTTTTTCATTACCATACGTAGAATACGTTTTAACCAGATGGGGGATTCTTACCGAGGCTTCTATGTCCAGAAAAAATACTTTAGAAGATCTGATTTGATAAAAAAGATTCAATGGTATTCTGAGTTTGCCGATGTGCTCACTTTCATCTTCAATCCAGATTCGGTTTGATTGAACAAAAGGACACAAAGATTCTCCCAACAGGTTTTCAAATTGCTCCTGGTTGGGTTGGTCCGGTTCGCCGATCCATCCGAAAGCTGAACCTTTGTGATGTGCGCAATTTTCAAGATCGATGACGGATTCGTCAGACTGAGAAAGGATTTTCAATACTTCCGTCTTAGCACTGCCGGTCCTTCCTCCCACGACCAAAAATGGATAGGGTCTCTCAAAAAATGATCTGATCCAGGCTCGATACGTTTTGTACCCACCGTTCAATGTACAAACCCTATGAAATCCCATCGTGTTTAAAAGCCATGCCACACTACCGCTGCGCATACCACCTCTCCAGCAATGCACCCGTATTTTTTTATCTGGCGCAATGGATTTGGATTGATGTACGATCCAGGACATTTTTGGTCCGACCAATTCCAGCGCTTTATCCATTGCTTGTTCCCGGCCAATTTGTTTGTAGAGTGTCCCGACGACCGCCCGCTCTTCATCGGTAAACAATGGTACCGAATGAGATGGTGGCATATGGCCTTGTTCATATTCTTTTGGAGATCTTACATCCAGGATAGGGAAGTCTTGCAATCGATGCCAGTCTTCAATATCTAAAGCACTTATCATGTGGCACAAATTTAGGATAGCTGTATGAAATGGATTTGATTATTCCCTACCTTCACCCAATGAAACCAATTCATCAGGTTTGTGTTTATTGTGCATCGAGTGCCTTGATCGATCCGGCTTATTTCCT
Source organism: uncultured Saprospiraceae bacterium (assembly GCA_937867195.1). Taxonomy (GTDB): domain Bacteria; phylum Bacteroidota; class Bacteroidia; order Chitinophagales; family Saprospiraceae; genus JADJLQ01. The sequence goes on from CALMKY010000233.1 coordinate 3,738, forward strand.
GGCTGCTAAAAAACTCGGAGCCGAATTAGTTAAAAATGATATTACGTTAGTCTATGGAGGAGGAGGCCAGGGACTTATGGGGGCCATTGCTGATGAAGTGCTGGCAGGCAGTGGCAAAGTCATAGGCATCATACCTGATTTTATGAAAAAAGTAGAATGGGCTCACGAAGGTGTTACTGAATTGCATATCGTGGGAGACATGCATGAGCGCAAAAAAAGATTTCTCGACGGTACGGATGCACTGATAGCATTGCCGGGTGGTTGCGGCACCCTGGAGGAATTATTGGAAGCCATTACCTTAAAACGGCTGGGATTATTCAATAAACCCATTATCATCCTGAATACATCAGGTTATTTTGATCCATTGATACAACAATTGAATCGCAGCATAGAACAAAAATTTATGAATCATGATTCCCATCTCATGTGGCAGGTAGTAAATCATCCGGAAGAAGTGATTCCAGCGATCGCACAGGCCCCGGACTGGCACGAGGATGCCATCCGGCATGCTAATTTGAAATGATCCCATGATGTTTCATTTCTTTTCTAAAATACTTTCATTTTTCCTATATCCTTTTTATTGGATTGTATTCTTTCTAATTCTTCCCTTTGTTATTAAATCAAAAAAAATGAAAATCCTGTGCAGGTGCATCGGGATTTCATTATTTTTTATATTGGGCAATCGGGGGATTATCAATTTAGCATATAAAGCCTACGAATCAAAACCTGTATACCAAAATACAATCCTTACTCCTTATGATTATGGTGTCATCTTAGGTGGCGGTTTTGCCCATAAACAAAAATATCTTCCCGACCGTATTATCTTTAAGGACCACATCAATCGTCTGACGGAAGCGATGGAATTATATGCTTCCGGTAAAATCAAAAAAATAATTTTTACCGGTGGTATCGGGGGCCTGACCCGAATCAAAGATCTCGAAGCAAATGATGTCAAAGAGTTTTTAGAAGAATTAAAATGGCCTGATTCGAGCCTCATCATTGAAAATAAAAGTCGGAACACTTATGAGAATGCAATTTTTACAAAAGCCATATTAGACTCTATCGGTTTTCAGGGCAAAATACTATTGATCACATCGGCGGCGCATATGCCGAGAGCTGAAAGATGTTTTAAAAAAGCAGGGGTTCATTTTGATGTATACCCGGCAGATTACCAATATAGAGAACAATTGGATTACCTGGAATATATATTACCTAATATAGCATGTTTTTATGACTGGGAGCAGTTGATCAAAGAATGGATTGGTACTCAGGTATATTCATGGAAAGGATATTTATAACTCCAGGCGGTATTCTGAAGGGATGTTGATCTCCGGTAAAAAGTATTGAAGATGGATTCATGATGGGTGCCTTAGGAAACCCGGAGAAGGATGTGTAAAAGGATAACTCTTACATCCAAACATCCGTGCCTGATCATGCACAGAAGCTGCCGAACGCATCCATGCATTCTCTTAACGGATTCAATCAATTTACTTGTATTTTGCAACCGAAAAAACGAATCGATATGTTGTCAACCTTTGCATTGCAATCTACCCTACACAATCGCAGTACGATCCTCCGGATCCTGCATGAAAATATCGATGCTCAACGTGCACTGATTATTCCTCACGGATTAAAAAATAATATTGCCTGGCAACTGGGACATATCATGTCTGTACAGCAGGGATTGATCTACGGTTTATCCGGTCTCCCAATGAAATTGCCGATGGATTTTATTCAAAAATTTAAAAAAGGAACTTTGCCCAACGACCAGATACCACCCCTGGAAGAACTGGTTTCATTATTTACCAGCACCCTGAAGGAAGTCACCGAAGATTACCATGCGGGAAGATTTACACAGTATAAACCCTTTCAGATTTTTACGGGAGTACAATTAACGAATGTCGACGAAGCAATTCAATTTAATATGGCCCATGAAATGTATCATATGGGTCAGACATGGAATATTTTGAACCTGATTCTTGGAAGCGAAGGTAAACCGACCGTCACGAATTAAACCATTTCGAACTGGTACGTTTTCTGAGATTTCTTTCTCTCTTCTTCGTGTAATATGGTTTTACGTAAACGGTAGTTTTTAGGAGTCACTTCGATGCATTCATCTGCTTCGATATATTCCATACATTCTTCCAGCGTCATTGCCCTGCGAGGAATGATCATGGCAGCATCATCTGCACCGGAAGCCCGGAAATTGGTAAGCTTTTTCGCCTCGGTGATATTTACTACTAAGTCCCCTGGTTTGCTGTTTTCTCCAATTATTTGACCTGCATATACTTCATCTCCCGGATCGATAAAGAAAATACCTCGATCCTGTAGTTTATCAATTGAATAGGCAGTGGCTGTTCCCTTCGCTTTAGAGATCAACACGCCGTTATTTCGACCACTGATCGGACCTTTCCAGGGCTTGTATTCAAGGAATCGATGCGACATGATGGCTTCACCGGCTGTTTGTACTAAAATTCTAGACCGGAGACCTATCAATCCTCTTGATGGAATTTCAAACTCCAAATGCTGGTATTCATTGCGTGTCTCCATGACAAGCATTTCACCTTTACGGGAGGTCACCAGGTCTATTACTTTTCCACTGTACTCCGATAAAACATCCACGACTAAAATCTCAAAAGGTTCACACCTTTCCCCATCGATGTTTTTGATGATAACCTTGGGCTGACCCACGGTAAGCTCATAACCTTCCCGACGCATGGTTTCTACCAACACACCTAAATGCAGTATACCTCTTCCAAAGACCATCAAGGTATCTGCACTGTCTGTATCTTCTACCCTCAAAGCCAGGTTTTTCTCAGTCTCTTTATTCAATCTGTCTTTCAGATGCCTGGAGGTTACATATTTTCCATCTTTACCATAGAATGGAGAATTGTTGATACCGAAACTCATGTTCATGGTTGGTTCATCAACGGTAATCGTCGGCAGACCTTCCGGATTCTCAGCATCCGCGATGGTATCCCCTATATTAAAAGATTCAAGACCGACTACAGCGCATATATCCCCTGCCAGTACTTCGCTCACTTTTTTCTTACCCATGCCTTCAAAAGTGAACAGGTCTTTGATACGGGTCTTTACAATTTTGTCAGCCTGTACGAGTGCGATTTGCTGGTTTTCTTTTATTGAGCCACGGCTTACTTTGCCGATACCGATCCGACCATGATAGGAAGTATAATCAATTGAAGTAAGCTGCATCTGCAGATGACCATCTGATATCTTCGGTGCAGGCACATATTTAAGAATACCATCTAATAATGGAGTGATATCAGCCGTCTGAGTCAGGGAATCATTAAACCAACCCTGTTTTCCCGAACCATAAAAAGTAGGGAAGTTTAGCTGCTCTTCCGTAGCACCAAGATTAAAGAATAATTCGAAGATCATATCGTGCACTTCAGCAGGACGACAGTTGGGTTTATCTACTTTATTAATCACGACGATCGGATGAAGATTTAGGGATAATGCCTTTTGCAGTACAAAGCGGGTTTGTGGCATGGTACCTTCAAAGGCATCGACTAGTAATAAAACCCCATCCGCCATTTTGAGTACACGCTCCACCTCACCACCAAAGTCGGCGTGGCCTGGAGTATCGATGACATTGATCTTTACGCCTTTGTAGGTAACCGAAGCATTTTTACTGAAAATAGTGATACCGCGTTCGCGCTCGAGTTCATTATTATCCATAATGAGTTCGCCCGTTTCCTGGTTTTCACGAAAGACTTTAGTTGCATGCAGAATTTTGTCAACCAAGGTAGTCTTACCGTGATCTACGTGGGCGATGATGGCGATGTTTCTTATTTCCATAATATTTTTTGTAAAGGCCTGCAAAGGTAAGGGTTGAGCTTGCCAAACCTTTCATTAAAAGGACTAATGAGTTGTTAATCAGATATTAGTTTTAGGTTAATAATCAATGATTAATGCATATTTTTTAATTTCATCTCTTATGAATAAGATTTTATCATTCTGTATATTCATTTGGACACATCTATGCTTAGCTCAGCCTCGTGATCCTTTGGTCGTCAAATCCACCATCTATTCTACTCGTAATGATACCCTCAAAGCCCAGGCTTATTTTGAATTGTCCCAAATCACAAAATACCAGGATGTACAGGCAGCCCGGTTGTATGCCGACAGCTCTAATTTTTTTTATGAGAAAATAAATTTTGAAAAAGGAATACAAGAAAGGAAGTATGCAGAAGCCGGCTTTTTAAATATTGAAGGAAAATACCAGGAGGCCATTGGGTATGCCCTGGAATATGAAAAATGGACAAAAGAATCAAAAGATATCGAGCGGGAATGGTATGCTGTCAGTATGCTGGCTACTTCTTATCGTGAGAGTGGTCAATATGAAGCTGGGATCAAAGCTTGTCTGAGAGGGATTGATATTGGTTTGCAATTAAAAAGAGATGATGAAAATGGATTTTTTTATAACGATCTGGGCGATATGTATGCCAGGCTCAAACAATGGAAGATATCCAATACCTATTTTCAAAAAGCATATGAAACGGCCGTTAAAACCAAATTTTTACCGGGTCAAAGTGTTTCTTTACGAAATATTGCACAAAACGATCTTCAACTGAATGAGTTGGATAAGGCATATGAAATCATCTACAAGACGTTTGCAATTGATAGCCTGGCTCATTATAGCGTGGGTCTGTGCAGGTCTTACATATTGTTGGGAAAAATAGAAGAACAAAAACAAAACTATGCATCCGCTATACAATACTATGAATCTGCTTCTGAAAAATTAATAAACGAAGCCAGTGCCAACGATCATGCCGTCGTAGCCCAGGCGCTTGCAAGAAATTACTTTAAACTCAATAAAATTACCGAAGCCGGTAAATATCTTACCATAGCAAACGAAAAACTCAAAAACCTGCAACAAACTGAAATCACGTCTGAAAATCTGAGACTCAATGCCGAATATCTTTCTCGAACTAAACACTTTGAAGAAGCGTATCGATTCCTGTCTCAATACATACATAAAAACGAAAAAGAACTAACAGAAAATATAAGTCACCAGATTACGGGATTGAATATCCAATTTGAGACCGAAAAAAAAGAAAATCAAATCAACTTGCTATCAACAGAAAAACAACTGGCCGATCAAAAACTCAAAGATGCCCATCATCAAATTACCCTGGCCATATTGGCTGCATCGGTCTTTTCGATTTTAGCTTATTATGTATTCTGGCTTTGGAAAAAGACCCGGCAACAAAACAGGATCATTCAAAAATCACTTTCTGAAAAAGAAACATTGCTGCGGGAAATACATCACCGGGTAAAAAACAATCTCCAGTTTATTTCATCGTTACTGAATCTTCAGGCCCGACATGTAGAAGATCCAAAAGCGCAAGCCGTGCTCAAAGAAGGTCAAAACAGAGTAAAATCCATGGCGCTCATTCATCAAAATCTTTATCAAGAACAAAATCTTACCGGCATCGAAGTAAAAAAATATCTGGACGTGTTGATTAAAAATTTGTTCTCATCGTACAATATTTCTCCGGACAGAATAAAGCTAGCATCATCGATCGATCCTCTCCATCTCGATGTGGATACCATGATACCCCTCGGCCTGATACTCAATGAGCTTATAAGCAACTCGCTTAAATATGCATTTCCAAGCGAAAAACAAGGAATCATAACGATTGTACTCAAAGAAGAAAATAAGAATCTTTTGCTTGAAGTAAGAGATAATGGTATCGGCATCTCGGATCATGACAAAAACCAACTCGGCAAATCATTTGGCTATCGTATGATCAATGCTTTCAGCAATCAACTCGATGCAGATCTCAAAATAGTAAGTGGTCAGGGCACGGATGTTATATTGAGTATCAAAGATTATAAAAATGCAGCATGAGAATAGCCTCAATTGGAATCATGCTTTAGCAAGAAATCAGATTTTACCTCATGGGGTAGTTTATATCGCTTGCATTCTTCTACTTTTGAATAAAAATGGAAAACATCAATATCCTAATCATTGAGGATGAGGCTTTGATCGCGGAGGATATCCGTGACATGGTTCAAAAGTTGGGTTACAGCGTATCCGGCATCCTGGCGAATGGCGATAAAGCATTGGACTATCTTGGTTTTCACTACCCTGACGTAGTGCTCTGTGATATAATGATTAAGGGGACTAAAGATGGAATCCAGATCGCAGAATGGCTTCGCAAGAATAGAAAAATCCCATTTATCTTCCTCACTTCTCTATCTGACCGACACACTTTAGACAGGGCTAAGACGACGCTACCCTATGGCTATATTGTAAAACCATTTGATGAAAAAGACCTTGTCACCTCGATCGAAGTGGCGTTATATAAATTTAGCCAGGAAGTGGAATCTATGAAAATCACCCGCGATAAATTAAATCTATTATGCGACGGACCACTCACTGAGAGAGAGTATGAAATCATGACTGAAGTTCTGAACGGACTCAATAATGAGCAAATTGGTAAAAAAATATTTCTCTCCAATAATACCATCAAATACCATATTAAAAATCTCATGACAAAATTTCATGCGGCAAACCGCGGAGAAATCCTACAAAAAATAATTAACAAATGGATGACATCCAACTAATTCATACCGGAAATACGATGGTTACCATCGATATTAAAGACAATGAACAAATGGTATATTGGATATATGATTTACTCACCGATATAGATCAAACTCTTGAAACAAAATTGCAAGAGGATTTGGAATGATTTCACTGCCTGGTAGCGACTCCTGTAATCCCGAGCGGAAGTTGCACTCCAGATTCTGCTTTTATAATGAGTTCATTGGATTCAACGATCCATTTGGGGAAATGTAGTTTTAACAGCTGTTTAGCAATGGAAGGAGAATAACCCATAGAGTACATATTGAGCAGAATAAACTTCCCTTTATCTCTTAGTAAAACAGCACACTTATTTAAAAGAA
>CALMKY010000234.1 GCA_937867195.1 uncultured Saprospiraceae bacterium
TGGCATATAGGACAGTCCTCCTGATTGTGTCCGCGTGCTGGGCAATACTTTCTGCCGAACAGGATAATCTGCAGATGAGCTTTAATCCATCGGTCCACGGGAATCAATAATTTTAGATCGCGCTCAGTTTGGGCAACACTGGAGCCATCACTCAATCCCCATCGATAAGCCGATCTGTGTATATGGGTATCTACCGGGAAAGCCGGCACATTGAAAGCCTGGCACAGAACGACAGAAGCAGTTTTATGTCCTACTCCGGGTAATGATTCCAATGCAGCCAGGTCATCGGGAACCTGTCCATCATACTTCTCGATCAATATTTTAGAAGATTCAAAAATTCCTTTGGATTTTGCAGGACTCAGCCCGCAAGGCTTTATTATCTCCTGTATTTTGGCTCTTGATAAAGTGACCATTTTTTGAGGAGTGTCAGCCATTGCAAAAAGCTGCGGTGTAATTTTATTGACCCGTTCATCTGTGCATTGTGCAGATAACATGACCGAAACCAATAATGTATAGGCATCTTTGTGGTCCAGGGGTACATCTACATTCGGGAAATAATGTTCAAGGATCTTAAGGATAGCAATTGCTTTGTCTTTTTTTTTCATATCGAATCTAAAAAAAGTAATGTGTCCACACCGTCGGCATAATCTGATAAGGAGGGGCATTGAGTTAATCCCGGCGTCACAGTGGTGTGACCCTCTATCATTTTTGAACTGACCATGACCTGGATCTGTTCGTTCAAAGAGTTTAGTCTTGATTTTACATCCTCTAAATTCTTGTAATAAGTATAGTGTAATGTGGCGATTCTTGAAACCAAATCCTTATTTTCTGTCAGAAGAATGGTTTCTCCGAAGATATACGGTATATTATTCATCATCAGGATCGCCAGGTTATAATCAAAATTATTATTATAAGCATGATTTTCCCTTACCCAGGAAAGTGTATTGAAACTTTCCATCAAAGATTTAAAGTCATAACCCAACGGTACCATTACCGACGAAACATTTCTGCAACCCAATCCATAATACAGCAATACATCTTCTGCGATTGATTTTAAATTATCTTTGGATTCATCCCCATAGAGTACGGCCACACTGGTCCTGTTTTTCCGGATAATATGAGGATACTTTCCAAAATAATATTCAAAATATCGTGATGAATTATCACTGCCTGTGGCTATCACCGCATCGGGAGTTGCAATTTTTTCCACGATCCGGAGCCATTCTTTTGCCCGATCATCTTCTGCGATGATTAAATCTATAATATAGCGAATCAATACTGAATCTTTCTGGGATAGTTTAATGAGTGCTGTTTTTCCGGAAACGAATACAG
>CALMKY010000235.1 GCA_937867195.1 uncultured Saprospiraceae bacterium
TGATCAAAGCATTCCACTGTATAATGCATTTAATCAGGAAGTTGGTTTTATTGAGGCCGATGTGTACTTACTTCAGGGACAATTACTTGTCAGCCACGAATTAAAAGATGTAAACCCACGTCGAACGCTTTCATCCATGTATCTCAAGCCGTTGGATTCATTATTGAAGCGAAATGACAAGTATGTGGATTACACACTTACCTTATCTGTCGACCTAAAGACGGAAGGGCGTGTTGCCATTCCTGTATTGATTTCCATCTTAAACGAATTTCCGGATTTAATCCACCATCCTCATTTTAAAATAATGGTGAGTGGCGAGATGCCGAAACCCGAGACCTGGAGTTCTATACCTGATTACATTTATTTTGATGGACGGCCTTCCATAATGTACACCCCGGAACAATGGAAAAGAGTTAATTTAGTAAGCACAAGTTTTTTAGGATTAAGTGATGAACGAAAAATGGATTCATTAATTGCCACGATTCATCAAATTCAAAAACCAATCCGGTTTTGGGCTATTCCGGACAATCCTAAAGGCTGGCAACATATGATGGACCACCAGGTGGATATCCTCAATACAGATCATGTCGATGATGTAATCAAAATGATTAAAACAAAATAAAAAGATCCTATTGATCAAAGTAGTATGCAGCCTCATCCGATTACCATAAAAGACATCGCAAAGAAGTTTAATTGCTCACCATCGACGGTTTCCAGAGCACTTAATAATCATCCGCTGATCAATGAAGAAACCCGAAAAAATATACAAGAGTATGCTGCAAAAATGAATTATCAGAGAAACACCTTATCCCTTGGATTCAGGCAAAATAAATCAGGTACCGTTGGGGTCATCCTACCGCATATAGGCTTGTATCATGAGACTTCGATTGTCGAAGGATTACAATCTGTACTCCAGCAGGAAGGCTATTTTATCAACATCTGTGTTTCGAATGAGAGCTATGAATTAGAAAAGACATATGTTGAGAAACTATTGGCCAACCGTGCTGAAGCCATTTTTTTATCCGTAGCACAAGAGACGGCAGACAGTGGTCACTATACTCATTTGGATGAAATCATTAAACGCAATGTACCACTCGTTTTCATTGATCGGGAATATGAGGGGGCAGAGGCAAGCAGCATCACCATCGATGATTATCATGGTGCTTATCTAGCCACCAACCATTTGATTGATGTAGGTTGTAAAAACATAGCTCATCTGAAGGGGCCTCAAGGACTTATCATTTCCGATATGAGATTGCAAGGCTATCTCGATTGCTTAAGGGACCATGATCTCGATCAAAACGATGACATGATCGTAACGACCAATTTTAAAGCGGAAAGTGCTTCCTCCCCGATGCGTAAATTGCTTTCTCTTAAAATAATTCCCGATGGCATTTTTGGAGTTAATGATTATGTATGCATTGCGGCCATGCAAGTGATCAGAGACCATCATATTTCCATTCCTGATCAGCTTAAAATCATCGGTTTTGATAATTCACCTTTTGCTGCATTTACTTCACCCTCCCTTTCGTCAGTAAACAGATCCGGTAAGAAGATGGGGGAAGAAGCCGCCAGACTTTTTTTACGAAGCATTAACACTGAAGAAAGTCAGCAAGATAAAATTGTATTACAGCCCAATCTCGTAATCAGAAATTCTACCTTGAAATAATTGCAAACGATTGCAATTGAAAATTTTCATCCGACTTAATATAGAGTTTAATTTAGCTCTTTACTTTCATCGCATCATAGTAATTACTTTATTTTTACTTTATCTGCTTTTCTGTTTAAACTAAATACTTTTCAGATATGAATTTAAAACCAAATGAAATCGCTCCTCTCGAGAGCCTGGAAGACTGGGATGAGGATGTACTGCAACGATATCCCAATCCCAACATTGCTTCGGTCAAAGCCAAAGAAGAATTTAGGGATTACGAAAATACAAAGAGAGAAACTGTTAAGGAGTTTTATAGACTCAATCACAAGTACCAGACCTATGATTTTGTAAAAGAAAAAAGAAAAGACTATCTCAAATTTGATAAAAAATC
>CALMKY010000236.1 GCA_937867195.1 uncultured Saprospiraceae bacterium
ATGCGGCACTCACCATGGAATTTATCAAGAAAAACGACCGGCTGTATCGTCATCGCGAGGGCACTCCGGATATAGAATTAATTCCTGAAAATTCGGTTAAATTTTTCTATGGAGACGGCAGTGATCGCCAGATCTTATTTCAAAAAGATAATACAGGCAAAATTGTTAAAGTCTGGTTTATCAATATGGGTCAGAAGGGAGAGATGAAGAAAATGAATTGAGGTTGGAATGCGGAATGAGGAATGAGGAATTAATTTCTATATTCATCGCTTCAAATTACATAATTTAATATGAATAAGAATTTTTTATCTTTTATTGTTATTATTATAGCAATTTCATTGTCCTTTTCAGGATTTAGCCAAAAACAATTTAAAGTTTTACTGTTTACTAAAACAATGGGTTTTCATCATGAGTCTATCCTGGAGGGTGTGACCGCTATTAAAAAACTCGGTGAACGACACTTTTTTGATGTCGACTGGCATGAAGATCCTGCCCGGTTTTCTGATCAAAATCTTGCCAATTACGATGTCGTCATTTTTTTGAATACTACCGGAGATATTCTCAATGCTGATCAACAAAAAGCGTTTGAAAATTTTATAAAGAAAGGTAAAGGTTTCGTGGGTATTCACAGTGCTACCGATACGGAATATGATTGGGACTGGTATACAAAATTGGTGGGGCGCTCTTTCAAAATACATCCAGTCATTCAATCCGCAAGATTGAAGTTTACAGAAAATAAATTTCCGGGACTGGAAGGATTCAAAGAAACCAATTGGTGGACGGATGAGTGGTATGATTTTCAACCGGAAAAAGCAACGGATCTAAAATATATCCTGGCCGTGGATGAAACCACTTATAATCCGAAAGTCAAATGGGGCGAAAAGTCATCGGACGGTATGGGATTCCATCCGATTGCATGGTACCATGATTATGATGGAGGAAGGGCTTTCTATACTGCATTGGGACATATGCCGTTGGTGTACAGCGATGCCGCCTTTCTAAATCATGTATACGCCGGTATTGTCTACGCAGCCAAAGGAAAGAAATAATGATGTAATTAAAAGACCGGTACATTCTTTAATGTGCCGGTCGTGTTCAGAAAAAAGAAGTTCATCTGATGTAAACCTCTTGATAAATATTAATTGTTCATTGTCGGAAGAAAACACCTTGCAAGATCCATTCTTCAAAACAAGTATTGTTTATATCATCTTGCAGAAAACAAATTTGATCGGCAAAAAAAAATAAAAGTGGCGATTAATAATTTCACAGGTTGATCACCACTTGTTATTTTTATGAAACAGAATTTATTTGTTGATCAGCACCATCTTGCGGCTGGCTGTGAAATCTTTACTTTCAAATTTGTAAAACATCACTCCACCGGCAGGTAATTCTGATTTATTGATTCGTACCTCCTGGTAACCTGCATCCCATTTTTTGCTATATGATTTCAGAACTTTGCCTTGAATATCATAAATGGTCAGCGAGCCTTGCATGGATTCTTTTAACCTCAAGCCAATAACACTGTAATCGTTAAATGGATTGGGATAGTTTTGATATAGTTGAGACGATGTGCTGAGACGGCCTTGCTGGTCTTCAAACCGGATCGATAATGGCAGTGATTGATCCGTCGTCTGATAACTTTCCGCCATCGTGACCAAAGAGCTGACTGTAATCGCTTCACTCAAGGTGAGGTTGCGGCTGGCGGTAAAGGTCATAGTAAATAATATTGCGTTTTCATCATATGATCTGGAAGCCTGATCGTTCCAACTCATACTCAGCAGATCTTCTGATCTCTTGCTGACGCCCAGGTTTTCCTGATTGAAATCCAGCACACCCTCCTGGATGGATTCAAAATGCAATCCTTCATGAGACAGTGTACCTTGCCAACCAATGTATTGATTAAAATTAGATGCATAGAATGGAATCTGTATACGCTGGCCTTTTTTCACGGATTGGTCTTTGACTTTCAAAACCAGACCACCGCTGGATTCCCTGATTTCGGTACCCAATAAACTATGAGGTATGGCGCTGCTGTTGACATCCCCGACTTTGACACCGGTAAATTCGACCTGGACATCATGATCCAATCCATCCATTTTTTCAAATACCGGATATGCCCATGGATTGGCAGGATCATTGAATACATAAGACTTCGGAATAAACCTCCAGCTTTCGCTGTTTGGGAATGCATCGTACACGCCCAATACTAATTTTCTCAATTCAAGTAAGTCAATTACATTGATTTCATTATTGTGGTCCACGTCGGCAGCTATCATTTTATAGGGCGATGAGAATGTTTTTTCCCCGGTAATATGTTTTTGTATCATGATCAGATCGATCGTACTGATACCATTCATTGCGTCGTCGTTGCGCACAGGCGTGATGGATATATTTCCTTTGTAAGGTAAAGATGGGTAAGCATATGTACCTGTTGCGTTCGTGACGACATCCTCCATCGCTACCCCATTGGCCACTACTTTCACTGTAGCCTTTTCTATTGCCTCTTTGGATTCGTTAAGCAAAGTACCATTCACAAAGATCGCAGCGGGAGTAAGGGTCGTGTCTTTGCACACACCCTCTGGTCTGTCTGCCGTGCCATTGTCCTGAAACAATACGTAGGTATTACAGTAGTCTTTATTTCCGGCTTCATCCACTACCCAAATACTGACAGGAATCAGAGCAGATTTCCCATTCGGAATGTCTTTACACGTAAGTGCACGGGATGGCTGGCTTAGATTTGCGTCGAAATAAAACCTGAGCTGATCCGCAGATGTACAATTATCGTACGATCCTTTGTCCAGGTCTTTTGCCCATAATTCCAATGACCCGGAAGATGGCATCACCGCCGTAGCCAATCCATTGATACAATATGGCGTAGGAGATTTGCAATCCCGAAGTTCCAGTTTAAATGTGCAACTCGATACATTCTGGCAATGATCAAAAGCTTCTACTTTGATTGAATATTTACCGATTGCCATGGTTTTAGTCAATGAGGTAACGTTGCTGACCGTCTCATCGTACACACCATCGTTGTTTTTATCAAGATAAATAGTATACGTCAGATCTGTACTACAGTTATCGGATGCTTTGATCGGGAGGTGAACGGTAGCCTGACAATCAGCTCCTGAATAACAGATGACGGTATCTTTACATTGAAGTTTGGGTGGTATGGTATCGACAATTTTTATAATTTGGGTATAGGTCATGTAACCATCCCCATTGTCTTTGAGATTACGAAATATGCAGAAGCGATCCGATTGATTGGCTCTCAGCCGGTCGTCTACGATCACATCCTTTCGTACGTTGTGATTGTTGGTATTGTCAATACAAGCATCGATGACAATCCATTTTCTTAATATTTTATAACAAGCATCACTGACTACATCAAATGTATCGTCAATGTGCTGCACTCCGACCAGTTCACAATCATCGTCGGAAATGATGGGGGTACCGCTGTTGGCAACCGTTGCTTGAATTTGATTGGTACAGTCTATGATTTTGTCTTCAGGGAAAATAACTTCAAAATCCGATCTGTGTTTGACAATAATTTTTTGCGTGCAAATTACGGTATTGCCGCATTTATCTACGATCGTCCAGGTACGGGACAGCCATCCTTCACCACATTGGTTCTGGACACCATCGTCTTTGGATGTTACTTTCTCTATTTGACAATTGTCGATTACATAGAACTCTTTCGCTTTGAGTGACCGGCTCTCATGATTCTTATCGACCCATACAGGAGACCAGAATATACCGGAAGCATTAAACTTGTGCCCTGTATCGTAACGATCGAGTGATAACCAATTTTTGCAATAAATAGGCGACCACGAATCTTTGGGGTCGTATTCACAAGCCGGTACTATGGTGTTGTGATCATCGTGACTCGCTTTTGTACTACCTCCATAATATCCGAATACACTATTGCCATCCTGGTATGTGATATTTCCAGGCCAGGCCAACGCCACACCATATACATCCCCGCGATCATCACAAACTTCCCATGCATGGGCCGGCTGATCACCCGGCACACTATCACAATAGACCGTGATATCTTCTAGTCCTACACACCGGGGTGGTGTCTTATCATCCAATAATATCTGGACCATGCAATCGTTGTAAAGAGGTTGTCTGGGACAGGCGGTGGACTCGATTACATTCGTCGCATACAGTCCATAACAGTTACGGTTTAATATATTGGATAGATAGGTTGGCCCATTGTATTGAGCAAGGCCATCCAGATTAGATAAAATGGTTGCTTTACATTTCCAGGGGGCTGTAAAATTACAATCATGAGCTCCCTCCGGTCTGAAATTATAATTAAACAATACTCTGTACAACCAGGATGTATTGTAGCAATACCAGGCATGAGGTGAGCAAGGGAAGACATGTGCATCACGTCGCGGGATATCGCATGCTTCGTATACTCTTAGTACGACTTGTTTAGTACCACAAGAGTAGGTATCCAGGGTATCTTTAAAAATAAAGCAATTAATATACTCTTCAATATAAGCATCGTACCACGCCTTATTATTCCAATATTCCTTGTCACCACAGTCTGCGATGATTTTATTTTTATAATTATTTCTTGCAGAATCGATATCCTCCATAAACGCGGCCGCAAAATGCAGTTCACTACAACAATTGTCATGACTACCATTATCTAAATCTGAAGCGGCAATTCTGGTCCAGCAACTTTGAGGATCCAGCGTTAATTGAGTATATTCTTTGCATACAGGCGTAGGGGGTGTATGGTCGGTTACGTTGATTACGATTGAATCAATGGTTTTATTGCCACAATCATCGGTAAGATCAAAATAGACTTTATGTCCCTTTCCAATCGGCACTGAGATTCGATCCGGTAATACACCTGCTTGCACATAGGCTTTGTTCAGTTCGTTTGGAATGAAGTATGTAAAAGAATATCGTTGGGTTACTTTACTGCAATCTGAAATCCTGATTAAATCGAGCGGTACGATTACATTACAAGTATGTGGATCTGCGACCAAATCATATACCCGTTTGAGGCTGGTAATGACAGGTGGTGTTTTATCCAATACTTTTATAACCTGGACACATTGCTTTTCCAAATGAGTGCAATGATCCGCAATAATCCAGGTACGAAGGATCTTGTAACCATATCCACAAACTTTAAGTGAATCATCGCGATAGAAAACAAAATTATTACAGGAGGGGTTATTGGGATAGAGTCGTATACCGCGCACCGTAGGGGTTCCGGATCTCAACGGATCCGTAAATCGAACATTGTTTACATACTCCAAATTGCAATCGATCAGGGTATCGCGAGGACAGACCACGCTGTCCAGGTTAATCTTCCTGATATAATATTTTTTATCGCATTGGGAGGTATTTCCCCATACGTCACTTGCTTTGATGGTTCGGATGTAGACCCCGGTAATTTCGCCACTATCACAACCATAATCTTTCCATACTTCATTGTAAACGACCACTTTTGCCGGTCCACTGCAATTATCTTGAACATCGGGTAAGGCCGGCAGTCCATTGAGATTTACACAATAGATGGTATCGTTGCTGCAATTCAACTGGGGTGGAGTTTTATCTTCCAGTTTAAGATTACCCCAACAATTATGTTCAGGCAGGCTTCCCTTGACAAATACTTTATACGTGAGTCTTAGGCCCAGATGTTCGCGGCCGAGGCAATTAGTTTTTAAAGGATTTCCGTATGAATCATATATAATAACATCATAAAATGATTCAGGCAACAGGATTCCCTTCAAGACATCGTAGGGTGTCACACAATGCCCGCAATTTACATCTACAGTGGTGGACACATCTACATTTGCAATACAAGTCAATGGATGTTCTACATAAAATAAAAGCGGGTCAGCGTCATCTTCGTCTTGCCCGACACGACTGTCTCCATTGATTTTATTATCATCAGGAGTTAAGGGAACCCCTCCGGTGTCGTTATTCGGATTGTTATCCGGATGGCTATCCATATCTGTCAATGCATTCCCGAGGGCATCGTATAGGTTATTAATCTCCAGTTTACTGATGACCGTACTTACCTTAATATCCTCAGCTACTTTAAGTGTAAAATAGATCTTGATGCTGTCGCCGGGCTTCAGTCCTCCTGCCGGCAAGGTTCCGGCATTTGTTCCTAAAAAATAGCAAGATTGATTTGCACTATCTTTACTTTGCACCCATCCGCCTGAAATAATGGAGGTCCCCTGGAATAGGTATTGTACTATTTTAATGCTATCCACGGTAACAAAACCCTGATTATAAATAATGAAGCAGGCGGGTACAGTACCTCCCGGTTTGGTTAAAAAATCCAGTTGATTGTTTTGCACAATGGCTTTCAAAGCAAGGTCTGCAAAACAAATAGGAGACGTTATCGTCTGTGCGCAGCTGTCTTCATTACCGCATACATCTTTAATAGAATAGTGCCTGGTCAGAATCAATGTATTGTTCTGTTGCGTAATCTGTTCACTCTTAAATAAAAAGGAAGCAGAATCCAGCTTACAATTATCTCTAGCAGCACCTCCATGTACGATAAAAGAATCAAGATTAGCGAATGGATTATTTACACATTCCACAGTACCACTCTCAGGACAAATGATGGACGGTGCTAACGAATCCTTGATGGTAATCCGTTGTGTACAGAATGTTGAATTATGACACAGATCCTCTGCTTTAAAAATACGCCATATATT
>CALMKY010000237.1 GCA_937867195.1 uncultured Saprospiraceae bacterium
ATCATGCAATGACATCAGTTGA
Source organism: uncultured Saprospiraceae bacterium (assembly GCA_937867195.1). GTDB lineage: Bacteria > Bacteroidota > Bacteroidia > Chitinophagales > Saprospiraceae > JADJLQ01. The sequence goes on from CALMKY010000237.1 coordinate 23, forward strand.
GTGTGAAAATCCTCCACGGATTGCTCTATCGTTTTTTCCCTGGTTTCTTTACAGCTAAGGATAGAGATCATCAAAAGGTAAAAAAGTATTAAATACTTTTAGTTTTTCGGGAGGATTCAGCATGTATGCATGCCGAGCACAAGCTGCTAAAGTAATTTCTGTAGATATTTCAAAACCAGCAAATGATGTTTGTGATAATAATTATGATTTAAATAAAGATGGATACGGTGACATTCCGTTTCGTCCGGTCAATCTCTATGCTACGATTGTAGAGAAATATGATTTTTCGATCCTGTTTCTAAAAAGTTTCATTGTTCATTTACTCAATCAGGCAGAAAAAATAATTCCATCTGTCACCCCCACCGATTTAGTAGATCATCGTCCCATCATCAAACCCTATCCCTTATGATTGACTTTCAAAATATTTCGAAACGATATGGCGCGATATATGCCTTACAACAGCTTTCGGCAACTTTCTTACCGGGACATACTATTTCCCTGATCGGTCCGAACGGATCCGGTAAGACCACCCTGATCAAAGCTTTACTCGGACTGATCACGCCCGATCAAGGTGCGATCTATGTCGACCAGAAAAATATTCAAGGAGATCACAGCTACCGCAATAAAATCGGTTATATGCCTCAGATCAGTCGTTTTCCGGATAACCTCACGGTGGGTCATTTGTTTTCCTTAATGAAAGATATACGCAATATCCATGATTCCCTATTGGACCCGGAATTGATCCATGCATATAAATTAGAAAGCCTGTATCATCAAAAATTGCAAGGATTGAGCGGTGGAACCCGTCAAAAAGTGAGTGCTGCTTTGGCTTTTTTATTTGATCCAATGATTTTGGTTTTAGATGAACCAACCGCCGGTCTTGACCCTGCCTCCAGCGAAATACTCAAAGAAAAAATAAAACACGCCCAGTCCAAAAACAAAACAATCCTCATCACTTCCCACATCCTGAGTGACCTGGATGAAATCACCACCGATATATTGTATTTACAGGATGGTAAACCAGTATTTTATAAACCTTTGGCAGAAATCTATGATATTACCGGCATCTATCAACTCAGTAAAGCATTGTCCAGATATTTAAATCCCGGCCGCCCTTCTAATTTGATTACCATATGATAAAGATTAGTAAATACTTACTCAGAGACCTATTACAACATAAAGTGATCATCACCTATGGTCTCGTGTTATTAGCCATTACGACCATATTGTTCCGTATGGACGATCAGGCCGACAAAGCCATCATTAGCATTATGAACATTACCTTACTGATGATTCCATTAGTGAGTCTGATTTTTTCTACCATATACTACTACAATTCATATGAATTTATGGAAATGGTTCTGGCACAACCCATCGCCCGAAAATCATTGATCGCATCGTTATACATTTCGATTTGTACAGCCCTTACGTTATCCATTTTGATTGGGATGGGACTACCCATGATTTTCATGGCACAATCCTCTTTGGCTTACACATTGCTTCCAATCGGAATCTTGTACACCTGGGTATTTGTAGCCGTCAGCCTTTGGGCTTCTGTATGGACCCGAGACAAAGCCAAAGGCATCGGCCTGACTTTGATGATTTGGTTTTACTTTACAATATTGTACGATGCGATTGTCTTGATGCTGATCTTTCAGTTTAGCGATTATCCGTTGGAAAAAACCACATTAATATTATCATCT
>CALMKY010000238.1 GCA_937867195.1 uncultured Saprospiraceae bacterium
GAACTGTGCTTGGACCTGGTCAAGACATATAAAAATAACCAGAATGAATACTATCGGAAATCGATTCATTTAAAAGCAAAGATATCATTCAAAGGTTAATCGGATCGGGTAATGTATTCAGGTCCATCAGCCTTTAAAGGAAATTAATGGATGACAAAAGACTGAATCCCTTGGAGAATATTTCGCAAGAAAATAAATCGAATATGGAATCTAAAAAAAATAATGAATTTGTTATGGTAGAATCAAAATGTACTTGATAAAGTCGAGATGGATCATGTTTGTACAGTCTATTTTTTTAATGAATTTAATCCTGACAAAATGGCACGAAATCCTGTAACTTTGCAAGTCTTATTAATCAAAATCAATGCACGATTTAGTTACGGATAATGCCATAATCGAAGATCGCCAGGGAGAAGTCTTTGGCCGTCAAGAAGATATAATGACATCGACCATACCCTCTAAAAGATTTTACATCGAGAGTTATGGCTGTCAAATGAATTTTAGCGATAGTGAAATAGTGGCTTCGATCCTCGGGCAAGAAGGTTTCATTGCTACTAAAGATCTTAATGAGGCCGACTTAATATTGCTCAACACGTGTAGTATTCGTGAGAAAGCAGAAGATACGGTGCGCAAAAGATTACACAGTTTTGATCGCTTAAAAGTAAATAAGCCGGGAGCTCTTATTGGTATGCTGGGCTGTATGGCCGAGCGGATGAAAAAATCATTACTCGAAGAAGAGAAATTAGTGGACATTGTTGTAGGTCCCGATGCTTACAGATCATTACCAGCCTTGATCGCCGAAGCTGAAGATGGTAATAAAGGAATCAATGTATTTCTTTCCCGGGAGGAGACCTACGCAGATATTTCCCCGGTGAGGTTGGATAGCAATGGCATCACAGCATTCATTTCGATTATGCGCGGTTGCGACAATATGTGTTCGTTTTGCGTAGTACCATATACCAGGGGCCGTGAAAGATCCAGAGATTTGTTGAGCATCGTTGCAGAAGCGACTTCCTTGTATGAAAAGGGATTCAAAGAAATCACATTATTGGGTCAAAATGTGGATTCCTATAAATGGACAAATCCCGAAAATGGTGAAAAAATAAACTTTGCTTTGCTTTTGGAGCAGGTCGCCCTGGTAAATCCTGAGCTCCGGGTACGATTTTCTACATCTCATCCGAAAGACATTACCGATGATGTATTGTTTACAATGGCCAAATATGAAAATATATGCAAATACATCCACTTACCCTTACAATCCGGTAGTAGCAAAGTATTGGACCTGATGAATCGCACGTATGACAGACCCTGGTACGAAGCTAAAGTAGCTTCCATCCGGCGCATCCTACCCGAATGTGCGATTTCATCCGATATCATTACAGGTTTTTGTGATGAATCGGAAGACGATCATCTGGAAACTTTAGAAGTCATAAAGTCATCTCAATATAGCATGTCTTATATGTTTGCGTATTCCGAAAGGCCCGGTACCCCGGCAGCAAAAAAATTAGTTGATAATATTGATGACGAAACAAAAAAACGAAGACTCAATGAAGTCATTGCATTGCAAAATAGAATCTCACTCGAAAACAATCGCCACGATATAGGTAAGGTATGTAAAGTATTGATAGAGGGTGATAGTAAAAAATCACCCGATGAATTTAAAGGGCGAAATTCACAGAACAAAATGATTGTGTTTCCTAAAAAGGAAAACCTGAAACCCGGTCAATATGTTTATGTGAAAGTACACGATGCGAACAGCGCTACCCTCTTCGGGAATATTATCTAATTTAATCGAACCAATCTGTGACACAATTTTCTATACAATCAATAAAACAACGATTTGGCATCATCGGCAATTCTTTGGAGCTGGAGCGTGCTCTCGAGATCGCTGTGCGGGTGGCCGATACCGACCTTACCGTAATGATCACAGGAGAAAGTGGTACCGGCAAGGAAATATTCTCTCAAATCATACATTCATTATCCAAAAGGAAACACAATAAACTGATTGCCGTCAACTGCGGGGCGATACCTCCCGGTACCATCAATTCAGAATTATTTGGACATGAAAAGGGATCGTTTACCGGAGCTACCGGCGAACGCAAAGGCTATTTTGAAACAGCCGATGGTGGGACGATATTCCTGGATGAAATTGGAGAATTACCACTGGGCACTCAGGCCAGACTGTTACGTGTACTCGAAACCGGTGAATATATTCGTGTAGGAAGCAGTAAAGTACAAAAAACAGATGTTCGTGTACACCCGGAACCATATCCTCCAGGTGGAGATTTCGAATGCGTGCAGACCATCGCCTCAGCAACTCCGGGATT
>CALMKY010000239.1 GCA_937867195.1 uncultured Saprospiraceae bacterium
AAGCGCGGGTTGATTGACGCTACACCTGGCGAAGTGGTTGATTATGATTTCGTTCAGGCAAAAATAGAGGAATTGGCTCGAATTTACGATATTCGGGAATTAGCATTTGACCGCTGGAATGCCACATCATTGATTAACCGCCTGGCCGAGCGGCATGTAACAAAATTGATTGAGTTTGGTCAGGGGTATGCTGGAATGTCGCCTGCGGCAAAACTATTTGAAAGCAAATATATCTCGCATCAAATAAACCATCTAGGAAACCCCGTTTTATCGTGGATGGCTGGAAATGTTGTGGTTACAAGCGACCCGGCTGGCAACATTAAGCCAGACAAAGACAAAAGCATCGAGCGCATAGATGGAATCGTGGCGTTGATGATGGCGCTGGATCGCGCCTCGCGCTCAGGAATTAGCGTTTATGAAGATCGTGGGATTCTTACACTTTAGCAATTTAGTGCCATAATATGAGCATTCGCGCGGATATTCTCGCCAGCGAATGCCTTTAATAAAGAAGATGTGCAAGTAACCTGGTTGTCTCCCGTAAATAATGAAGAGTATGCGCATGCCCATCAGGAAGAATCAAACAAGTAATAAACTTCGGTATGTGGACTGATACAAGAATGACTGGATATCCTTTATTAAATGACTTTCCGATATTCGCATACTTCTTGCCGGAATATCCATTGAAAATCCTAAATTCAATTTGTTGAAAATAAATAATTCCTATATAAACCCAAAGTTTATTACTCTTTTCCGCGATCAATTTGGTATGGATGAGACTGAACTGGATTTATTTATTTCCCATTTCTCCATTAAGAACATCTCAAAAAAAGAATATTACTTAAAAGCCGGACAAATTTGTAATTGCAAAGCTTATTTAAATAAAGGTTGCATCAGAAATTTTGTCGTTGATGAAAAAGGACACGAGCGGATTTTGTTTTTTGCTTTTGAGGACTGGTGGGTGGGTGACTTTGAGAGTTATTATAGCGGAAATCCGGGGACAAACTATGTACAAGCATTGGAAGATTGTGAATTATTCATCGTACCGAAAGAAGTCTTTGAAAAGTTGTCGAAACAAATTCCAAAACTAAACCAATGGTCTACCATCAAGATCGTTCCTGCCGCCAGTGCATCAAAAAAACGACTTGAAGAATTAAAAACCCATACGCCTGAAGAACGATACCGTACCTTGCTGGAAAAGCAACCATTCATTTTTCAACGAGTTCCATTGCAATACATCGCTGCCTATTTAAACATAGAACCACAATCATTGAGCAGAATGCGGAACCGGCTTTCTAAAAAAAGTTAATTTCATTTTTTAACCTGGGTTAAGTGCGATTACATGAATCTGAATCATTTTTGTAATCACAAAAAATTTTCTAATAATTAAATAAAATTCAAAAATGAAACAAGCAATTTTAATTCGGGTAGAAGCTGAAAACTTTGACCAATGGAGAACAGCACACGATGAATGCAGGCAGGCACGGAGTGAATACGGAATCACGGACGGGCCATTTTATCTTGATGAAAAAAATACCAAACACGTGATGGTTCACCTGGATGTGGAAGATACAGAAAGAGCTACCGGTTGGTTTAGAGACCCGCGATTCAAAGCTGCGGTTGAAAGAGCCGGCAACGCATCCAGACAAATCTGGTTTGCTTCTGTAAAGCAATAGGTAATGTTTCATGTACAAATTCTCATCTGCTTTTGAAGTTTTGTAAAGAATGTAATCTGGTCGTATGGATCATTGAATTTGCTGTCAAGGACTCGAATAGTTAATTTGCTAGTTTGAGGGAGTATGTGAGTGAAACCTCCTTACATTTACATTTGAAAAAAATAAGATGAAATCAACTTACTTGTTTTCCAAATGGTTCGATTGGATGGTTTATTCAGGTATCCTAAAGTCATCTTGGTAAAGATCTGCATACGCCAATATATTCTGAGATGAAAATCCTGTTTTATGTATTGCTGCTTTCGATTTGCACGCTACCGGAAATCTTATATTCACAATTTAGCCAGATCGAAAATTACCAAAAGTACATTGCTGTAGGGCAATATCACGGGAAGGACGTCGCAGTCATTCGAAAATATACCAGTCAAAATAATCCATTTTTTATTGCCATAGGATTTGATGACATTAAATCCTATATCATTCCGGCAAGTGAAATAAGCATACAGGTTAAAAACTGGAATGAAATGCTGAGTCTTTATAAAACGACTCCTTATATAAGGGCTATTCAAGCTGCCGGAAGTCAATCCATGCCTTTACACGATGCAGGTATTCAACATGTAAATACAAAGGGGGCCGGTATTCTGTTGACCGTGGACTTATGCCCTTCCCTTAAATCAATGGACCGCATCATATTCACGTCCATTATAGAAGAATTCAGGAAATTTCAAGAGCCCCAACCCATCGGCCTGGCCATAACCGGAAAATTTCTTAAATATCATTCACAGGACATTGATTGGATTAAAGAATTAATTAAGTCGGGAGCAGTAGACATCGTCTGGATCAATCATACGTTCAATCATAACTACCATCCAAACCTACCTTTAATAAATAATTTTCTTCTTGAACCTTCTACCCATCTGGATTCCGAAATTTTGTTGTTGGAAAAAAGCCTATTGGAAAAAGAATTAATGATTTCTGCTTTTTTTCGTTTTCCAGGTTTAGTGTCTGACAGAAAATTGGTGGAACAAGTAAGTAATTATGGACTTATTACCTTGGGTAGTGATGCCTGGCTAGCGAAAGGCCAGACTGTAAAAAATGGAGATATTGTATTGATACACGGCAACGGGAACGAGCCCGTAGGAGTAAAAAATTTTTTAGCTTTATTGAAAAAAGAAAAAATAAATATTGACAAAAAACAATGGTTACTCTACGATCTTCGTGAAGATATTGGTCAAGAATTTAAAACTGAAAATAAATAAATGCAAGCCTTCACATTCTGAATTTTTATTTCTTCCGGATCATTCTCCGATAAATCTTTCGATTAAAAGCATCGGGGCCGGTATCCCGGCTGGATCGGTTTGATGTGTGTTGGCCATATCCCGGCCTGACAGCATAAATTATATTTGCTCTGCAGGCGACATCATCGCTTTAATAAACCGGCTGAATTGTATTACATTTACTTTTCAAAGTATTTTTCAGTTATCCCTATACTGAAATGATTCATTTCAATCAATTCATCCAGGACCATTTCTCGCATACACTGAATTATGGTGACTCCCTTTTTACTGTGTACAAATGCGGTATACCTGAAAAATATGTAGATATCTGGAGTCATACCAATTACCTCGTCTATGTGGCGGAGGGAAAAAAGACCTGGCACACAGCCCAGGGCTCTTACGCTTTGTCGACCGGTGATTGTGTCTTCATCCGTAGAGGTGCCGCTATAGTAGAACAATTTTTTGATACTGAGTTTTGCCTTTATTTGTTTTTTATTTCCGATCAGTTTATCTGTGATGTCTTAAAAACAAAAACCAGTTCATTACCTCGATCTGAAAAAAAATTTAATTCGATCATTCCAATCAGGAGTGAGGATACCCTTCATGGATATTTTAAATCCATGCTTACTTATTTTCAGTCATTCCAAAAGCCCGATTCGACCCTATTGGAATTAAAATTCAGAGAATTGATCCTGTTATTGGCTGAAAATAAAATGAATACAGAATTACTAAGTTATTTCCAGAGCTTACTTCATGCGCCTAAGGACGTAACTCTTCAAAATATCATGGAAGAGAATTATTGCTTTAATTTAAAAATGGAAGACTATGCAAAATTAAGTTATCGCAGCCTGTCGGCTTTTAAAAGGGATTTCGCTCAGCTCTATAAAATTTCTCCCGGTAAATGGCTCTTGGAAAAAAGATTGAATCACGCCAGACATCTCCTGGCTCATGCAGGGAAATCCGTCAGCCAGGCAGCATTCGAGAGCGGCTTTGAAAACATAGCTCATTTCAGCAGGACCTTCCGAAAACAATTTGGAATCACCCCCTCTGCAGCAAAGGGCAATTGGGCTAATCAGACAAATACTTGAGCTTTAGAATAAAATCGCTGCCCGACAACCAATGTAGATTTGTAGCATTAAATTAATTAAAAACCAAAAATATGAATCCAAACAAAATACTTTGGGAAAAGGGGGATTTCACTCAAATAGCTAAAACCATGAGAGCAAGCGGTGAATCCCTCGTCGCGAAATTAGGGGTTACTAAAAATATGAAGATACTGGACCTGGGTAGCGGCGATGGCACTACGGCAATCCCAGAAGCCAGGCTGGGAGCTACCGTGTTAGGCATTGATATAGCTTCAAACCTGGTCGAAGCAGGAAATGTGTGGGCTAAAGCTGAAGGCCTGACCAATTGCCGTTTCCAGGTAGGAGATGCAATAGCCCTTACGGATATCGAAGATCATTCTTTTGATATGGTTGTATCCATTTTTGGAGCCATGTTTGCACCCAAGCCTTATGATGTTGCCAAAGAAATGGTTCGTGTGACTAAAAAAGGAGGAAAGATCGTGATGGGTAATTGGATTCCAGGCGACCCGACTTTGGTAGCTCAGATCCTAAAAATAAGTACTGCCTATACGCCTCCTCCACCAGAAGGTTTTATCAGCCCTATGACTTGGGGTGTGACAGATCAAGTAACTGATAGATTTGTGAAAGCAGGTATCCCGGCGAGCCATATCGCTTTTGCTAAAGATACATTTACATTTAATGCTCCTTATTCGCCAATTGAATTTGTCAAAATATTCAAAAAATACTATGGCCCTACGATGAATGCTTTTGAAGCTGCTGAAAAAAATGGAAAGTCCGATGAGCTTCAGGCTTCCCTTGAATCATTATTTACCAGTCAGAATACTCGTCAGGATCAAAACTCCTTATCGATTCCGGCTACTTATTTAAAAGTTACGGTTCAGGTATGATGTAATTAAAGCTTTTATTGAAGTATTACGGAATCTGACGACCAAATCGTTCGACCTCTGGTCATACGAATTTCATGGGGGTGATCATCAATTCACTAAAAAATTTAAATCGATGATTAAATAGAAAAATGACATTCAGAGATTAGACTTTTTTAAGCCATTTCCATACAAATGAATATTGTAAAGTCTGTTCGTACCTTTGAAACTCCGCCATGTTAGTTTTCATCATGTTTTGAAACCCATGCAATCCATCCAGAATAAATAAAAATGTATAAGAGTCTAGCTGAAGGAATAAAGAAAGTAAAACTTGATTCGGAACTCTATAAACTCCACAAGAGCGGAGACGGAAGCAGCGACTTTGGTATGGATAATACCTCTGCCTTACTGGAGCAGGGTTTCGGACTGTATTCAACAAAGGACCTTAAAAAGAATATAGGGCCTATTAAAACACAATATTACCGAATTTCATTGACCAGAGGCGGCAGTGCAATGTTTGAGGTCGGATTGGAAAAATACCATACAAAACGCAATAGCATCTTATTTGGTATTCCGGATCAAATATTTTCGTTAAGCCAATTTAGTCATGACTTCCTGGCCTACTACCTCCTGTTTACTGAACATTTTATTGCCGATGTAATGCTTAAAATCAATAGAAAACAGGAATTCCCCTTTCTGTCCTTTTCGGGCAATCAATGCTTTCAGCTGGATGAGGAGACTGCACAAGAACTGGAAAATATCATCTTCCACATCCATCAGGAAATAAAAGTGCGAAAACAAGGAACCAGCGATATGATCAGGCTGTACATTCATCAAATTATTTTGTTGTCCAGTAGAAATTACGGAAATGAATTACTATCCCATCCTCCGGCACTCCATGCACATCAAAATTTATACTCTCAATTTTTAAAATCAGTCGGACAATATTATACGACGGTAAGAAAAGTATCAGAGTATGCTGCCATGCTCCATATTTCACCGGATCATTTAAATCGGGCGATTAAATCTTGCTCTGATAAAACCGCACACGAACATATTGATGAGATGCTAATGATGGAAGCAAAAGCCCTATTGCTGCACACGCGATTGTCCATAGCCGAAATCTCTTATCAATTGGAATTTTCCAGCCCTTCCCATTTCAACCGTTTTTTTAAAAAATATTCTGAATTAACGCCTGTAGAATTTCGTAACCAATCGGAATAAGATAATTTAAAGTCGCTTTGGTGCTATCGGCTTATAGGTACATCGATCATTTTTGTAATTACAATTTCATTCAATAACAAAAAAACAATACAATGATCGCAGAAAAAAACAAATCCATCGTTAGAAGGGTTAATAAAGAATTTATCGAAGGTGGAGTCTTAGACACATTCCATGAAATCTTTTCTGAAGAATTCGTAAACCATACAGCGCCTCCAGGATCTCCTTCAAACCGGGATGGGGTCATCTATTTCTTTAATCATCTGCTGAAGCCGGCCTTTCCTGATCTAAAAGTGGAAATACACGATATGATCGCAGAAGGTGATAAAGTGACGACCCGCAAATCATTTTATGCCACCCATACCGGTGAATTCCTTAATATTCCTCCCACACATAAAAAAGTAGTGATGGATGTGATCGATATCATCGAACTAAAAAACGGAAAATACATTGGGCATTGGGGCATTCTTGATTTTCAAAGCTTAATGGCTCAGTTAACAAAAGAATAGTTGCATTCAGAATATTTTAAAAGAGGTTGAAGGTATTGTAGGATTCTTTCGAATTCAGGTGTTTCTCTGTAATACAATTAGATACTATTTGAAAGTACAGTTCTCACATAGGACCTTAGGGACTAATCTTGATGATATTATATTATTGAGCTCGTTGAGTATTCAGAATCAATTAAATACTGTATGAGTAAAGAACATGCAAAGACCTTTTAAAGTTTCTGAACCCGTTTGATAAAGTCATAATTGATTTAGTCATGTGGCTTAGGACTTTGCATGGGATGTATGTCCAAAAGCCAACGAATTAATTTATGACATTTAGAATGCGGTTGCATTTGGATGGACGTTTGTACAATTCAAATTGAAGATCATCCTAAAAGTCTTCCGGTAATTCCAATATGCCAATCGTCGGTATCGATGCCCCGGCAATTCCTTTTACATTACCATAAAACTGAGCCATATTCATCATGACTTTGTCGATATTTTTTTCGCGCTGCGACCAGATTTTATTCATGGCTAGTTTTTCACGCTGTAGATCGTCCCGCATCTGGTGAAAGCCTTCTACGATCGACTCTACCTGCATTTTGAAATCATTACCCGTAAGGTAGGTATAAAGTAAATTGAGCTTATCGGTTTTATTTTCCTGGGTATTCAATGCAGAAGCTACTTGTATCAATCCATGTCGTAAGACGGGAATCAATGCTTTGTATTCATCAAAGCTACAAATCCATACTCCATTTTTTTCGCCCATATGGTTCATATCCTTCGGCATTGTCTGAGTAATCAATACTCCGATATCAGCCCCAAGGG
>CALMKY010000240.1 GCA_937867195.1 uncultured Saprospiraceae bacterium
AAGGCGAACTGGGTAATGTTTCGATTCGATTTGTGGATAAGACCGGTAAAGAGATAGCCGGTACCAATACATTGTATCAAAACTATCCAAACCCATTCGATCAAAGGACCGTGATCGGTATCAATCTGGCCACCGAAATAAAAGGCACTTTGAAAATAACCGATGTAACCGGAAGAGTCGTGAAAGAGATAACGCAGGAATGGAACAAAGGATACCAGGAAGTATGGTTAAGCAGAAGCGATATCAGAGCCACCGGTGTCTTATACTATTCTTTCGAGTCCAAAGGATTTAATGCGGTGAAGAGAATGGTGATTCTGGAATAAAATGCATTAATTAATCGCCGATGAATTGCTCAGAGCTCTATCTGATGATTGATTGGCGATTAATTTTAATTTCCCTGTTCTTATTCTTTCTATAGCCAACGGGGAACAAGGCAGATCATACTACATTAAATCAGTCAGATCATTCAATTGAAATAATGAGGTAATGATAACCAGGCATGATAAGCGGAGACCTTACTATCCTTTCGAGGATAGTAAAAAATTTTAAACTTGGTAAGGGTGATAATTTCTATTTATAAGCCGCCCTGATTTTCTCTGCTAATTCTTGTCCTATAGCAGCTTGCGCTTCTACCGTGGACCCACCGATGTGCGGAGACAAAGAAATCTTCAGATTGGCTAATATTTTTTGATCCGGATTCGGTTCATTTAAAAATGCGTCAACGCCTGCACCTCCCAAATGGCCATTTGATAAAGCATCTAATAAAGCGGTTTCGTCGATGACACCGCCTCGTGCAGTATTGATGATACAAGCACCTTTTTTCATTCTAGCCATTTCATCAGCACCTAATATCGGTTTTTGACTTGAAGGCACATGCAATGAAATGTAATCCGATTGCGAGAGAATTTCATCCATAGATGAAGTCTGGATATGAATGTTTAGATCATGCCCGCCGATCTGCATTTTGAGATGGGCAGTCGATATCATGGGATCAGAGGCGATGACTTTCATGCCTACACCCAAGGCCATTTTTCCAAGTTCCTGGCCAATCCGGCCAAATCCTATAATTCCAAGTGTCTTACCTGATAATTGTGTTCCAGCACTGTATTTCTTTTTTAATACGTTAAAATCTGCACCTGCAATCCGCATTTCATTATTGGATTGATTAAGAAGTCTGGCCAGAGCAAACATATGAGACATAGCTAATTCTGCGACAGCCCTGGATGAAGCATTGGGTGTATTGATGACCTGGATACCTTTGGATTTGGCATATTCTACATCGATATTGTCCATACCGACTCCTCCCCGAGCAATGATTTTTAGATGAGGGCATGCATCGATGAGATCTTTTCGGACCTTTGTCGCACTCCGTACAATGAGCACGTCGTATTCCTGGAGTGCTTTGGCGAGATCAGCCTGTCCAACGTTGGTGGTCTCTACCATAAAGCCTGCTTTTTCGAGTGCTATCTTACCATCTGCCTCGATACCATCATTTGCTAATATTTTTTTTGACATGTTTGCTTTTGATTAATGAGGCTGCAAATGTCGAGGGTTTTAGGGATATAGACAAAGAATGAAATATAAAGTTTGCAAATAGCCTTTTAGAGATCTTTACAATGACCTAGATCGAATCACTCAACATTTTAATATATATCAGTATGTAATAAATTATATACGATGAAAACCACTATCGATCTTCCGGACGAACTGATTCAGGAAGCAATGAAAATCACCTCATCTAAATCGAAGATTGAAACTATTAAATTGGCATTGAACAATCTGATCAGGCAAGAGAAAAGAAAAAAAATATTTAAATACAGGGGGAAGTTGGATTTGAATTTGGATTTGGACAGTTTAAGAGGAAGAAAAAATGTTTTTAGTTGATACTTCAGTCTGGATTGACTATTTTAAAGGAGGAGAAAAGTCAAAATTGCAAAACTATTTTATTGAACAAGGTTTAGTGTATATTAATGATATCATACTGACCGAATTAATACCTGGATTAATACATCACAAGAAAGTTGAATTAAAAGATGGTCTGTATGCATTGGACATTTTAGAGTTGGATATTTATTGGGACGGGATCATCGAACTCCAAATTGGAAATTTTAAAAATGGATTGAACAAAATGGGAATATCGGATCTTATCATTGCTCAGCAATGTCTCGATTACAATATTGAACTTTGGTCATTAGATTAACATTTCAAAATCATGTCAGAACATACTAAGTTGAGACATCTAAATGAATAGCTTTTTATAATAGTTGCTCATGCCATGGATCAATTCTAAAAATCTAATTTCAGAATGACATTTCTGATTCCGCAGATTGGAATCCACATTATTTTCTTTTAAAACTAAAATCAAGTCTGTAATAAAATAACGGCAAAAATCCAAGTTGATTCTCGACCTTGAGAGGATTATCATCCGGATTGCGCGGATCCGGAGCGTACACATAGGATAGAATGTTTTTAGTATTCAAAACGTTTACTAAATCAATTCCAAATTCATGTGTTAGTTTGCGGGTATTTATTTTATAACCTATTTTGACATCGGCTCTAAAGTAGTTTTTAAATTGTAAACTATTTCTGAGCGAATCCACGATGACCAATTCTCCTTCTGTTTTGGATTGTTGAATATTGGGTGGAGAATATCTTCGACCACCTCCATAACTTATTTTGACTCCCAGACTTAAAAAATTATTTTGTTTTTTTGAAATTGGAAACTCCGTACCCATCAATGCATTCATAGAAAAATGAGAGTTATATGACGTATTTCGTAATATCCCATCACTTCCTTTATATTTTGAATCAAACAAAGAAGAATTCACCATAAAATAATATCCGGAGGAAAAAGTCTTTTCCAGTGTGCATTCTATGCCATCATTATAGCCCACTCCCGTGTTTTCCAGTTTTCCAGGGAAAAACCTTCCGAATTCAGCTCCTTCATTGATAATTGAATACGATGAAGGCATGCCTGTCCGAATGGGAATATTAAATAATCTCTGGTAATAGGTTTCCAGTTTCATTCCAAGGTTTTCATTGAAATGGATCTCGTAAGAAAGTAATGAGTGAAAGCTTTTTGAAAATCCCAGCAATCTATTTTGCTCCTCAGTGCCGATGGATTTATAGTAATATATATAATATGGTTGCAATTGACTGTATAAACCAGCTGCGGCCGATATGGCTCCTTTGTCACTTGTTTTCCATTGGAGACTCCATCTGGGTTCCAATACCCATTGTCTGTTCAGGGCGGCATATTGCGCATGCAATCCTGTATTCATCTCTACCTGCTTATTCCATTTATATTTCCATTGAGCAAAAGCCTGTAACAATGTGGTATAGTCATTTGCCTGTATTCTGTTCTTGAAAGTATACATCACCGGAGAGTAAAGGCTGTCGATTAAATTGCGATGCAAGAGATCTATGCGGAATCCTGTTTTGAACGTGTTCCTTGAATTGATTTTTCGATGGAGATTTAAAGAAAGAGCCGTCTTGTCATTCTTAAATTGATATCCAAGGGAACGCACCAATGAGTCCAGCTGATACTTTGGATTGCGATAGATAATATAATTTTCTTCACCTGCTGTATTGAATAATTGGGATAAGGTCGCTTTGAGATACCAACCGGAATGGAATGATTTGGAATAAGAAGCGCCAATTAATGACATGGAGGATCTGAAATACTGGTCCTTATTGTTTTCACCATATAATTCTTCAGTGGGTTTATTAAATTTACTCAGTATAATATCTATCTTGCTTTTGCCACCGATGCCAAAGAAAGATAAATTGTCCTGGTGAGGCAGAGGAAAATTGATTTTAAAGGAAGCATCCTGGTAATTCGGCACCGCATCGGTACCTATTTTGACATGGAATGCATCAAATAACTTCAAAGTAGAGTATCGGTAGGTCAATAAATACGTCGAATTATTATTTTTAGATAATGGACCTTCCAATGCCATCTCAGTTCCGAGAAAGCCAAATTGTACGGTACCTTCGTGATGATCATTATTGCCATTTCGAAGTTTTATATCAAAGACTCCTGAATTGCAGTTGCCGTATTCAGCGGGGAATGCAGTCAATAGAAAATCTGAATTCCGAAACATTTTATTATTAAGAATACTGATCCCTCCACCCGTTGTTCCGGGGATAGCAAAATGATTTGGGTTGGGAATATCCACATCTTCTATTCTCCACAGAAGGCCTGTCGGTGAATTGCCCCGAATCACTATGTCATTCCTTGAGTCATCTGTATTTTGAATTCCGGCATACGATGCTGCCATCTGGGCAGGATCGCCTCGGCTACCGGCATATCGGTTAGTCTCATCAACTGAAAAGATTTTGCCACCTGCCAGGACCATTTCATTGATGGATCGACTTTCCTTAGAAGCTTTGATCACAACCTCATGTAAATTCTGTGGTTCCTGTTGAATACTTAAATTGACAATCGTTTCTTTTCCACTGTTAACAATGACATCCTGTAATTGGAATGATTTATAACCTAAGAGATATGAATTGATTCTGTATCTGCCGGGAAGAAGATTGGAGATTGAAAATCTTCCTTTATCATCAGACTCAGTTGAGTAAACCATAATAGTATCTTTAAAAAGAGAAATTTGTACATAAGACAGGGGTAGTTCACTTTCTGCATCCTTAATTTCTCCCCTGATGTTTTGTACCCTGGATTGAGACCATGTCAGGCACGATGACAATATGAAAATTAAAACCAGGATTGAATTTTTTATTCCAATCTTTTGGTTTTGAAAAGAATTTATCTTCGGAAATCCTGTTCGCATAAACCAATCGATCGCAAACATATGAATGAATCCAGCCAATTCAAATCCAATGATATACCAGGGCCATACACCCATGATCAATGGATTGCGGGCGATAGGCTTTTGGATCAGGTACATGTAATTCGCATCACAGGATCGATCTATACCATACACTGTCAATAATAAGAATTGAGACCAGCCAAACACCCCGAGCCATGCATTTTTTCGCGGCGTATATTTGAATACAAAAGTCAGGTAAAGTATAGATAGGAAAATACCTGCATGAGAAATGTAATAATCATAGAGATACCAACCCTGAGATCCTAATGTAAGCTCAGGTGTGATAAATGAATAAAAAGCACCCGGTATACCCCAGAATAGAAGGAATTCATAGCCCCTTTGATTGGGATATAGCAGAACAAGACCGGATAAAATAGCTGAAATATTGCATAAGTTAAACGGCAATGATGATTGCAAGGTCCATTGCCCATTGAAAAATTGATACAATTGAATATAGCAGATGAGTCCTACTAAAAGGGCACCCATTGCCTTAGCCATTTGCTTCTGCAGCATCTGATTTGCTTTTAATCCTGATCGAATCAACAAAAAAAGGATGCAGGTGGTCAACAAGATGCTTCGATACCAAATGGGACTGAATATTTGAATGACTTCGTGATGTGACATGATAAAAAAATTAAAAGTGAAGTTTTTGATTGCTAGAGGTTTTTTGAATTGACTACTTTGTTTTGATTCGTTGATAGATTCAAAGTATCAACCCAGGTACAAAGCGTGAATCCTTCATATACATTCATATGAAATCTCATTTTCTTGACCTGGGTTGAATTCAGGGTGAGTCATCGGAGTATACTTAGCTAATCGCAGGAACTGGAGAATTTAAAATCATCTACCACGATTTCTCCGTTGGCATTAATACGTAACGTATAGGATATATCGAATTTTGAATCGGGTACAACACCATGACCTATTAATCTTTCATTCAAACGATAGGTTTGATGATATTCTCCATTTTCAAAACTGCCGGTAAAGGATTTTCCTCCTGTATTGATCCATTCGTATTGGTTTCCGGATTTAGCTCCGACACCTTTACCTTTCATTTCATAATGAGATCTTAATGAAAACTGGTTGCCTGGTGTGACCCGAAAGTCTTCAAAAATGAATTTGTATTCACCATCGATGAGGATGGTTTCGATACAATTATTGATTTTCATATGTACGATGCCTTCATCGTGCTGCATACTGCGGGCAGATACAGCATCTGTTAATTCGGGATTTCCAGGACTAGCCGTCAATTCAGTCTTCTGACATTGAGTAAATAGCAACATGGAAAGAGATGCAATCCATGCGAATAGAAATTGTTGAATGGTTTTCATGATTTTTTTGAATTGAGAAGCATAATAAAATCCTACTTTCTATGCATTTTTTTCATAGCTTAAAATTTTAATTAAATAAAGTTTAAGATAAATAGAACATGAAAAAAATTATATTATCAGCAATAGGTTTTGCGGCGCTTTCGATGGTGAGCTCGTGTAAAACCGATTTTGAAAGAGATGTGCAGAATGTTTCGCTTTCGAGCGGTAGCGCTAGTTTTTCTAAGTATGTGGCAATAGGAAAC
>CALMKY010000241.1 GCA_937867195.1 uncultured Saprospiraceae bacterium
AATACAAGATTTGGTTTAGGAGATATAGAATTGATCAGGTTATTTCTCAGAAAGCTTCGGGCTATTGGAGCTTAAATTCTACCGTCTAGGGACTGTCTCGGATGAAGATCCTTTTATAGAAGAAATAGAAAGCTATGGTACAGATTGGGATCTTGATAAAAGAGCATTCAAACTGAACGTTTAATCATCGGATTTGGTATTAATTTTAAATTCTTTAGTCTATAATTTAAAATTCTGCCCTTTCATTTCCCAGTATCTTTGCGATCTTTTTATGGCCCTCAGACTTATAATTTTTTTACTCGTCCTGGCTGGTATTGATCTCTACAGCTATCAGTGGTTTCGTCATCTCATACAACCTTTCAGCAATACTTGGAAACTATTTTGGACTGTAATTTTCTGGTCGGGTACCCTCATGACCATACTTCTTTTGTTATCATCCTGGATTACCAACAAAGATATCATCCCCCATTCGGTCCTGATGTATTTAAGGGCATATGCATTTATCAGTTATTTTGCCAAATTGGTAAGCGTACCTTTTGTATTGATAGATGACCTGCGCAGAGGAACGGGGTATGTTATTAAACGTTTCACATCGGATTATAACTATAGCCCTTCGCGTTCACGGTTTATATCCACCCTGGGTGCAGTGATTGCCGGTATACCTTTTACATCTTTGATTTACGGTATGGCACGCAATGCGTATCGATATCAGGTTCGTAAGCTGAAAATACCCATTAAGGATTTGCCGGCTGCCCTACAAGGCTTGAGAATTGTACAGATATCCGACATCCACAGTGGAAGTTTTACTGCAAAGTCACCTGTCAAAAAAAGCATAGAATTAATCAATGATCTCAAACCGGATTTATTATTATTTACAGGGGATCTGGTCAATTATAAGGCAGAGGAAATCGTACCCTATATCGATATTTTTTCTCAACTGAAAGGGAAGTATGGAAGTTATTCAATATTCGGCAATCATGACTATGGTGATTACGTGCAATGGCCAAGTAAAGAGGAAAAAGCTGCGAATCTGGAAGTATTAAAAAAGCATCATGCGGATATCGGCTGGAAATTATTACTCAATCAACATGATGTCGTCACCATTCAAGATCAAAAACTGAGTATCATTGGAGTAGAAAATTTCTCTGCCTCACGTCGGTTTTCGAAATATGGCAGTTTGTCCAAAGCGTACGAAGGTGTTCCTCAGGATTCAATCCAGTTACTCATGAGTCACGACCCAAGTCATTGGCACTACGAAGTAACTAAAGAATATAAAAATATTGCCCTCACCATGTCAGGCCATACCCATGGATTCCAATTTGGTATCGAAGTACCAGGATATATAAAATGGAGTCCCAGTCAATATATGTACAAAGAATGGGCCGGACTCTATACGGAAGGTGATCAACATTTATACGTCAATCGCGGATTTGGATTTTTAGCGTATCCAGGCCGGGTAGGTATATTGCCGGAGATTACGTTACTCGAATTGGTAAGCGCATGATATATTGATTAAAAACAATAGTTTTGCACTAAAATAAGTTATAGCTTTTGATGAGACTTTATTGGATCTGCACTCTTTTTATATCTTTTTCATTCACCCATTGTAACATCAGCCCGAACGAGCCGGAATTGGTCAAAGCGAAAGTCATCGGCCGCTGGACCGTCAATAATGCACTGCGAAACAATCGGAATACCCAGACGCTCAACGGGGCAGTCATGGACATCAGCGAAACTCAATTGATACATAATTTTTATGGCATAGATTCTACTTACACGATTTCATGGAAAGGTCAAAAGATTGTGGCCAATCATGATACTTTTACCATCGATGTAGTCCAGGACAGCGTGATGGTCGTAAGGGTTAGACTGAGTAATTATAATTTTAAATTATCGATGATTCATTCTACACCCGATAGCTTAGTGGAATCTGTCATCCAATAAGCTATTCTATCTTAAACTCAGGATTAAAAATCAATCCTATCTGATTTTCCCATGGGTCTAACACGACAGCTACCTGGATCTCGCCCCCGACATTTTGAGGATCTTCGTGGGCTGTGGCACCCAATTCAATGAGTCTTTCATACTCCTGCTGTATATTGTCGACGCCCCAGTAAACACAGCCATTTTGTCCTTTCACAGACATATCATATCCATTGGGGTCTAATCCCAATTCATAGCCTCCTATGTTAAATCCAACATAAAATGGTTGATCAAAATAAGGAGACGAATTGAACGCTTTACTATACCAATCTTTGGCACGTTCAAGGTCACTCACTTTAAGAATATAGGTTCTCAGGCCAAGCATTATATTTTTCATCATTGAAAGGTTTCTAATGATTCTGGTCAGTAATCGGGTGGATCAGTATAAAACTTAGAGTTAATAAATCAATTTTCCGACTAAATTCATAGGATCCTCTACAAATGTAGACAATTTACCTTCTTTTAATAAAACTAATCCAGTGTC
>CALMKY010000242.1 GCA_937867195.1 uncultured Saprospiraceae bacterium
TGAAGGTTGTCGCTGATGTATACACAATATTTACCCGGGGTCTTGGTTACAAACGAAGCTTTATTTTCACCCGTGCTCCATTGAATAAAATTGAGTGGATAATTAGCTTTTACGGTCAACCTGTAATTTTTTGTGTTTGAACTATCGGAAGCACTGACTATTTCTGCAATGATGGAATCTTTGCAAAGGATGGGTAGACGATATACAAAACAAGCTTTGGCTTCACAGCCATGTTGACTCACGACGGTGACACAATATTCACCGGCGCTGTCTACGGTAATTTTACTGGTGGTTTTTCCATTATTCCATTTATACGATACTGCGCTGTCGCCGACGTAGAGGGCTACCAGGGTCTTGCCGTCCTGAATGATTTTGACCAGGCAATCAGGTAAAATTGCGTTGACGCATGCTTCGGATACACATCCTTTGGCATCGACCACCCGCACGCAATGTTTATCTTTATTATTTGGGTCAAAAAAGATGGTATCAGTAGTTTGTCCTTGTGTCCATTGGTATTTAAAAGGCGCTTTGCCAATCGTAACCGCATAAGCAATGGCCAACGTATCGTTTATTTTTTTACTGATGACGGTGGAGCTACACAAGATGACAGGAATATGACTAAAACAGGCATCCGATACACAGCCCATAGAATCGATTACCTTGACACAATATTTTTCTGATTTCCTGAGGTCGTAATAAATCGTATCGTTATCATCACCCGTCGTCCATTTATAATTAAAAGGAGCTTTGCCCTTGGTATTGACGACAGCGATTCCCAGTGTATCATTTATTTTTTTAGTGGTGATGGATGAATAACAGACAGGGTCGAGTACGGCGCAATAGACCAAATTAATTTCTATTTCAGTGTGGGCTGGATTAAAATGAATTTCGTTGGTAGAAAGATTGCCGGTACAATTTTGCCAGCTAATAATCAAGGCACCGGTACGGGTCGTATCACTGATCGATACCGGAATTTTAAAATATCCACTGCTGTCGGAGATTCCTTTTGCACCCGCCTGGAATTTTGCATCCGGTGGTGATTGAATACTGATCGTTACATTTGGTATGTATTTACCTTTGCTATCCACTACTTTGCCATATACCGTGATCGTGGTAGGTTCAGCAATGGCCAAAAGACTCATCAAGGTAAAAATTTCAAGTATTATCCATTTTAGCTTCATAATGACAATATTATGTTGAAGAATACGAAGGTAACAGACCAGGAGTTAGTCAAAATCTGATTTAATTTTATTACAGGGGAAAATAAAGGTTAAATTTAAGGAATTCGAAGAGCCAGCCCTTTTTCAAGCTTTAAGTGGAACAGCCAGGAATACTGCCGGCTTTCAATTTTAGCAGTATGACTATTATAAACTTACCCCTCTTTTCCAGGGGATAAAATCGTCTTGTAACAGTCTTTCTGCATGAGGGATTGCGTCTCCATTGGCTACTTGTATGATGTATTCGAGGATTTGCTCACCCATAGATTCCATCGTATCGTTGCCACTGATGATCTTACCGGCATCGATATCAATGATGTCGGGCATCCGGTTGGCGAGCATTGTATTCGTAGCAATTTTTACGGTAGGCACCACCGGGTTTCCTGTCGGTGTACCCAGGCCGGTCGTGAAAGCAATAATAGAAGTACCGCTGGCTCCAAAAGCAGTATCGGACTCTACATCATTGCCCGGGGTACATAATAAATAAAATCCCGGCTCACTGACTCTTTCGGTATAATCCAGGACTCCGGAGACAGGAGCAGTACCTCCTTTGCGGGCAGCTCCCAATGATTTCATGGCATCTGTAATCAATCCATCGCGAATATTTCCGGGAGATGGATTGGCATAAAATCCTGAACCTACGGCCTCGGCACGTTCTCCATATGTCTTCATTAAATGGGCAAACTTTTCACCATCGGATTTCTTTTTACATCGATTGATCAGGTCCTGTTCGGCTCCGCATAATTCAGGGAACTCTGATAGAATCGTGGTACCTCCAACCGACACCAGGATATCGGATGCATAACCCAATGCCGGATTCGCAGTGATGCCTGAAAATCCATCCGAGCCACCGCATTCGAGGCCAAGGCATAATTTACTGATCGGTGCAGGTGCCCGGTTTATTTGATTCGCCTCTATTAATCCCACAAAAGTCTGTTTTACTGCATCAGCTATCAGTTCGCGTTCGCTGGAATATTTCTGTTGCTCAAAAACATAGACCGGTTTGCCATGATTTGGATTGAATTCGTTCAGGCATT
>CALMKY010000243.1 GCA_937867195.1 uncultured Saprospiraceae bacterium
TGATTATTTGCCTGCAGCCGCGCTATGGTCCATAGACCAGATGGGGCAATACCCCATGACCTTTCAATTCTTTGTTCATAAATAAAGCCCATTTGGATATTGTGTCTGCCTTTATCGGATCTTCCAGGATACAGATCAAAGCCACCTTCACCACTAAAAGTATATATTTCACTTTCGCCTTTTGTATAAGCATTGTATACGGCACCTACATTATTGTGCAATCTCCATATCGAACTGAAATTGGTGGATGAAAATCCATTGTAATTTGGATAATCCAACAAATTCGTTGCGGTTAGCCCTTTATTATAGTTTGCTAATACTGGATTGAGGGTACCGGCTGTATATCCCTCCAGTTGTTCAAGATACCCTGCATGTGCTAAACCGGGAAAAGGTCCACGACTATAACTTGATTCCCCTTCAACAGGTACCCACTTGACATCAAATTTACCTACATATCCATAATCCCATAAATTATCTCTATGTGTATAATCCTGGGTTTTTGAAAATCCCTTTTCATAGGTGCCTTGTAACGTATAAAATGCATTTCTTAAAAACCGATTATCCCCATTTACTTTTTTCTTTTTCGGATTAGTCTCTGGGGAGGAAAAGTCCTGTACATCCAATTTATGTCTCCATTTAAAACCCAATCGATAATTGCGGCTATCATTCAGGGCATTATTGTTATAATTTACCAGATCCCATGAATTGCTATTCGCCAGACCGCCGACACCGTTAGGAGAAAAGCGACTGTTTATATTTTGGAATGAACCACTTAAACTAATATCTATTTTGGATGAAAGTCGTGCATCGATCTTGCCATTTACATCCATGCGCTCATCTCCTTCATTTATACGGGACTTATGGAGTGTCACATCCTTGTCTGAAAGAAATTCAGCAGCAGACAATGAAGTTCCATTTACTCTCAAGACAGGATCCTCCTGGAGCTCTTTAAGTTTAGATGAATTCACATAGTACGTGCCGGTTGCAGAAGGATTGGCATCGTCCCGTTTCCGGTATTGACCACTCAGTCTGTAACCCAGGATGGAAATATTATTTTTATTTTTTAATATCGGTCCACTGACATTGAAATTCAGAAGCTTTGTACCATACGGATCCAGATATTTGGAGTTTTCCATTTCTACGCCACCCGTAAATTTATTGCTGGGACCTTTGGTCGTAATGGAAATCACCCCGCCGGTTACATCGCCGTACTTAGCTTCGACTCCTCCTGTGATGACTTGAAGCTGGTCTATGTCCTGGGTAGGTACTAAAGATCCATTGACACGCACACCATCTACATAATAGTTGGTTGCATTAGATCTTGAGCCCCTGATATTCAGAGCACCTCCATTTTGGGATGCTATCCCCGCGGTGGTTGCTGCGACTTCATTTATATTCCTGGTTGGCAGATTTCTGATTTGTTCAGAGGTTACGGTATTGCCGGAAGTTGTATTGTCTTGTTGGATGAGCGGTACTTTATATTCAGTGATGACAACCTCATTAATTACTATGCTGCCGGTCATTTCCATATTGAGTTTATTGCTTTTGCCTCCAAATACCACGACTCCGGTTACTTTTTGTGTTTGAAAGCCTACATACGAAAATTCAACATCGTATGTGCCTGGATCCAGATTGGTGATGGTGTAATTGCCATCCAGATCTGTTACGGTTCCGGTTTTTTGAACCCCGTTTTTGTATAAAACGATGGAGGCTCCAATGAGGCTTTCTTTTTTATCATCCGTGACTTTTCCGTCCAATGAAGTCTGGGCTTTTATACAAATACCCATCAATAAAAAGCAAGTGATCCTTAGTAAGGTTTTAAGCATATACTCTAAAAATGACAATTAGTTAAAGCTCAATCTGATATGAATCTATTGATAAAACGAAGATAGTAGATAAATCGTTGACAGGCTAATTTTAAAAATAAAGATTTAAATTGAAAAAAGCCTTTGGTAAGCTGTGGAAATTGCATCAGAAGAAATGAATACAATACATCAGGTTGGATGATCCAAAACAATCGATAATTAAAAACATCCCGGTTTTATCTTAATCTCAATTTTATTTATACTTTTAGTCCATTCTAAAAGAATTTCGTTTATCATGCAAAAGTTTTTTCTGATTGTATTATTTATTTCATTTATCACACAATCTTACTCTCAAACCGACACAACCAACCTCAATAATTATTTTAAACCTGTCAAATGGAGATGCATCGGTCCTTTCAGAGGCGGTCGATCAGTTTGTGCCACCGGGGTAGTCAACGATCCTACTACGTATTATATGGGGACTACCGGTGGTGGGGTATGGAAAACAGAGGATATGGGTCTTACCTGGAATAATATCTCTGACGGATTTATGAAAACCGGAAGTGTGGGTGCTGTCGCTGTATCTGAATCTGACCCAAACGTCGTTTATGTTGGAATGGGGGAACATGCTGTCCGAGGGGTAATGACTTCACACGGTGATGGTGTTTATAAATCTACG
>CALMKY010000244.1 GCA_937867195.1 uncultured Saprospiraceae bacterium
TAATCAATGGGTTGCCGATGGATCAAGGTCCACGAAGTGCTGAAGGCGGCGGACCAGCGATCGATCAGGGAGATAATTTATCCCAAATCAATCAAGATGATATTGAATCTATGACAGTACTCAAAGGTGCAACCGCAGCAGCATTGTATGGCTCCCGGGCATCCAATGGTGCTATTATCATCACCACGAAAAGTGGAGCAAGAAATTCAAAATTTGGAGTCGAGTATACAGCGAATTATGGTATCAGTCAGATCCTGGATTATACGCACTACCAGACAGTTTATGGTACCGGATCCAACGGCATGAGACCCACAACTCAAGCGAATGCCCAATCGATGGGTAATTTATCGTGGGGAGAGAAATATGACGGAGTACCTACTATACAATATGATGGAGTTTCCAGACCTTATTCACCTGATGCAAATCGGTTTAAAGAATTTTATAATACCGGGACATCTTTAACAAATTCGCTCGCTTTATCCGGAGGTAATTCAACTACAAATTATAGGGTTTCATTTGCGAATCAAAACGTAAAAGGGATATCACCAGACAATACCTATCAAAGAAAGGTTTTTAATTTGGGATTGAATAGCAACCTAATCAATCATCTTACACTTCAGACCAATATAAACTATACACATGAAGAGAACAATAACCCTCCTTTGGTGGGTGCCCAGGGAATAGGTTTTTCCAGCTTTCTACATCGCACACCTTTAACATTGGCAATAGAAACACTTAAACACAGTGCCGTCGGGCCGGATGGAAGTTTGTTATCTACCAATCCATTCAATGCCTTATTAACCAATCCCTATTATTTGATCGGTAGAATGTTTAATTACACAAAAAGAGATCGGTTGCTGGGCACCGTCTCTTTACGATATGATTTTACAAAATGGTTGTATCTACAGGGACGGGTCAATTCCGATTTGGGCTATAATAACAATGAATTCAATTTACCGCATGGAGTCGGCGTGCCATTGCGCAATAGCAGCAATACCGGATGGGTCGGCAATTACACCATCAATACCAGCCTGAACAAGCAACTTAATATGGATTTTTTATTAGGAACCAGTCACACCTTGGGTGATTTTAGTATCGATGCAAGTGTTGGAGGTAACATTTTCAAAGTAAATAATAATACGACCAATCAAAGTGTAACAGACTTTATTGTTAAAGACATATATAGTATTGGAAATGGAATTACAAAAAGTCAGAATTATGGTATTCTAAGGTCCCAGGTAAATTCCTTGTACGCCTTTGCGGATTTTAGTTATAAAAATTTTTTATATCTTAATTTAACAGATCGCACTGATTTTTTTTCGGTATTGACTCCACCCAGTGATAT
>CALMKY010000245.1 GCA_937867195.1 uncultured Saprospiraceae bacterium
TTCTGCTTCCATCGTATTGCCATCGGGAGTGATTAAAACACTGGTCATTAATCCTAAAGAACCAAAGCCCTGAGCTACCTGATCACTTTGCACATCACCATCATAGTTTTTACAAGCCCATACAAAATTACCATTCCATTTGAGAGCTGAAGCGACCATATCATCGATGAGCCGATGCTCGTAAGTCACTTTTACAGCATCCATCTTTGATTTAAATTCATTTTCATACACTTCCTGGAATATATCTTTAAATCTGCCATCGTATTTTTTAAGAATGGTGTTTTTAGTAGACAGATACAAAGGCCATTGTTTTTGGATCGCCAAATTCATACACGCACGGGCGAATCCACGAATGCTTTCATCTGTATTGTACATAGCCAACGCAACACCATCTCCTTTGAAATTGAACACTTCGAAAGATTCAGGGGCACTTCCATCTTCAGGAGTAAATGTCAATGTTAGTTTTCCTTTTCCTTTGGTTAGAATATCCGTAGCGCGATATTGATCTCCAAAGGCATGACGACCGACTACGATGGGCGCGGTCCAGTTAGAAACAATACGTGGAACATTCTTGATGACGATGGGCTCTCTAAAAACCGTACCATCTAGAATATTACGAATGGTACCATTCGGGCTTTTCCACATTTGTTTTAATTTAAACTCTTCGACCCGGGCTTCGTCCGGCGTAATCGTTGCACATTTGATGCCGACTCCGCAGGCTTTGATGGCATTAGCGGCATCAATTGTCACCTGGTCATTGGTTTGATCACGATACTCAACACCCAAATCATAATACTGAATGGGCACATCAATGTACGGTAGTATCAATTTTTCTTTAATGAATTTCCAGATGATCCGCGTCATTTCATCGCCATCCATCTCCACGACCGGGTTAGTGACTTTTATTTTTTGCATAATAATGTAAAGGTTGTAATTTTTTGCGGCAAAAATAAGCATTCGATATCCAATAGGCAATTGGTAAATCCTGCAGATGGTTCCTGATCCATAAGACTATTGCCTATTGTCTGTTGATTCGTTACATTCGCTCTATGTTGATGGTAATATCGCCGGCCAAAAAGTTAAACTTTAAACCTGCTCCTGTAAAAGACAGTACACCCATTCGATTTAAAAAGGAAATGACGGATTTAGTTAAATACATGAAGACCAAATCGTCAAAGGATATCATGGCGATGATGGATATCAGTAAAGCGCTCGGCGACCTGAATGCCAAAAGATATCAGGACTTTGATACATCGATGCCGGCAGCAAAGTGCAAACAAGCATTATTTGCATTTAACGGGGATGTATACCAGGGATTGCATGCTGAAGATTTTAATGCCGCAGATGTGCGATTTGCTCAAAAGCATTTGCGGATATTGTCAGGATTGTATGGATTGCTCAAACCACTTGATCTGATTCAGGAATATAGGCTGGAAATGGGTTGTGCGATCCACCTGCCTAAAATCGGTAACTTGTACAATTACTGGGGAGATAAAATCACCCATCAGATCATAGAGGATATGAAATTGAACAAAGACAAATTCTTTATTAACCTCGCTTCAGAAGAATATTTCCAATCGGTCAAAGAAGAGAAGTTTGGTAAAAACCTGATTCATATTCGATTTGAAGAGAAAAGAGCCGGAGTCTATAAGGTGATATCATTTAATGCCAAAAAAGCAAGAGGCTATATGGCACGACATATTATCAAAAATAAACTCACTAAAGCCGAAGAACTCAAAGGATTTAATTCTGAAAAATATTCTTTCGATGCATCCAGATCAAATGAACAATTATTTACATTCGTCAGATAATTAAACTTACTTAGATTTTTTCCCAATGAAATTTTTAAAGTTTGGATTCTCCCTGATTGCCTTGATTGCCTGGATCTATTTTTTGAATAAACCAATATCCACCAGTAAGACAACCATACCTTCTATTGGACCATTTATGAGTCCGTTCACGGGCTTTTGGCATAATGGTACCATGGAGGACGTACCTCAATCGCAAATCAAATCGGCGGCACTGACGGAAGGTGGATCCATTGCCTGGCTTAGATTCGAGCGTGATTGAAATATTAAGTGCATCAGCCAGCATTCTTACAATGCTAAGCCCCATACCATAACCGCTTGGATTAGTGTTTATTGCGCGCTCTTCTTGAAAAAATGTATCAAATACCCTGCTTTTATTTTCCTCAAGGATGCCAATACCAGTGTCTGAAATATCGATTATATATTTAGCGTCTGAGGTTCGGGCGGATATTTTTATATGGCCTTTATAGGTATATTTAACTGCGTTATCGAGTATGTTTAGTAGAATACGTCTGAATTTCTTCTTGTCGATTTCTATGTCTACATCGATTGAATTGTCAATATGACCTATAAGTTTGAGGCCTTTTTTATTGGCCTTCGTGGAGTATATGCTCTCGGTCTCTAGCAAAAACTGTTTTAGATTAACAATCTCATTCTCTAAGGTAATATTTCCAGACTGGAACCTCTCAAGCTCAGTTAACTGATCAATCTGCTCTTCTAGAATATTAATAGCTGAATTTAAATTAGTGATACGTTCTTCGCCGATACTGGAATGGTGGCCAATCTGAAATTCACCGGAAATAACTTCGACAATCCCAACGATCACATTAACAGGGGTGCGTATATCATGGGAGATAGCGCGGAGTAATTGCTCTTTGGCAATCTTGGTCTCTTTTAGGGAGCTATAGGCTTCATTAAGTAAGGTTACGTTGTTC
The DNA here is from genome assembly GCA_937867195.1 of uncultured Saprospiraceae bacterium. Classification (GTDB taxonomy): domain Bacteria; phylum Bacteroidota; class Bacteroidia; order Chitinophagales; family Saprospiraceae; genus JADJLQ01. The sequence goes on from CALMKY010000245.1 coordinate 2,744, forward strand.
TCAAGCTCTGAGTTACGTCTCGTAAGCTCATTGGCCATTTTCTTAAGTAGGTGTGATATTTCTTCGTGCTCGGAAATCTTATGAGTAGCAGTTGTTTCAATGTACTCACCGGAAATAACACTAGCAAGAATCCTTTTTACCGATAAAATGAAGTCGATGTTTTTACGGGTAATATAAAAAGCGGTTGCAGACATAAGAAGGATTGCGAAGAATCCTAGAGCAAGACGTATATAAAAAGCTCTCTGAACTGAGGTTTCATAGCCATCATTAGACCAATTAATAAGGAGTTGACCAACTTTTACGTCTTTCTCTGATCCAATGCCAACGCCGCCAAAATCTGCAGAATCATTGCCTTTTAAGATGATATCGTGGACGTGTGTAGTAAATGTCCTTGCTTTACCTGAAATAGAGCCATCTTTGACACAAAGAACATTCCCTTTTTTGTCGGATATCCTGATCTCTTGGACCTCATCAATGAGGGATGCAGAATTACAGATCCGTTTAATGGATGGCAGATCCAGAATAGCGAGTGGCCATTCAACCTCATTGAGTAAGCGTTGAATAGTGATATCGCGAATCTTGTCTATAAATTCGGTTCTTGTGTTGTCAACCCAACTCCAGTTGATGACCACAGATGTGGCAATCAGTAAGGCAGCATTAATTGAAATGCTGAGAATAGCAAAACGACGTAAATTCATTGTTTGCCATCCTTCGACAACTGAATGTCATACAACTCTATAAGACCTTTGTTAATTGTAGTACTAGAACTTTTTAAAAAGTTTTTATCTTTCCTGTCTTTGCCAGCACGCATGATTTCTATGAACTCTTCTAGCGCAGTATCAATGTCACCTGTTTCAACTACACTGGCACCGATTCTATCGGCGCCTCGAATGGTGCTCACAACGATGATCCGCCTACGGCCCAATGATTCTAAGACTTGACGAATGTTATCAGCGAATATTGAGCTAGTTTGGACAAAAAGAATTTCAACGCTTTCAGACTCAAGGCCGATTAAAGATTTACCAATATCATCCTGGTAGTCAATCTTAATTAATTTACCCGGAATTATGTAGCAGCAGCACAAGTTTTTTCCTAGCCTAACCCCTATTGTTTCC
>CALMKY010000246.1 GCA_937867195.1 uncultured Saprospiraceae bacterium
CTCCACCTAGTAATTCATAGACCGGTACTCCCAAAGCTTTACCTTTAATATCCCAAAGTGCCATTTCGATCGCACCGATAGCATGTATCTTTTCACGACCGGGAGGATAAAACATCCCCCGATACAATAATTGCCATATGTGTTCTATTCTGAAAGGATCCATACCAATGATCATTTCTGCACATTGTTTGACCACATCATTGAACCCACCTTCACCGATACCGGTGATACCACCATCGGTTTCAATCTCCACAATACCACGTGCTTGGTTAAATAAAGGCTTAGTATATCCGGGAGCTGCATAATATCGTATCTTTTTTATTTTGAGCCTGGATAATCCAATGTTGGATACATCAAAAATTTTATTGAATCCACTTAATGGAAAAACAGATCCCAATACGGCACTTAAGCCAAAGAAACTTCTCCTTTTCATAAATCAATAATTGAAAGATTTCTAACTCAATATAATGATTTAAAACGGTTGATCCTGTATAGAAGACCTGGAAAAGCTGATCATAAAATAACCCAATCTTTTATTTCACTCGAGATAGCTCATCTGCTATTTTTCCATTTTCTAATACGATTATTTTTTCACCTTGTATAAATTGAAAAATCAGATTTCTATTCTCCATATGGAATTCAGATCTGGCATGTGGTATTAATTTAAAAACAGTACCATTTACCGACAAAAACATTTCATTATTTTCTGCTTTTGCTATTACATTTCCAAATTGCCTGGATTGATAATTGCCTTCATAGGATTTCAGTGTCACCATATCCAAATGAAATTTATCATACACTTTCGACACTGCTTTGTGATCAAAACTCAGGATTCTTTTCATTTTCCAGGAATTATTTTCCAATAGCCATAAGTGGTTAAACTTAGCAATTCCAGTGAGTATTTCATTTTGATAAAATTGATGTTCACCTAAAAGGATGGCTCCATACTGGATTTTGTTTTCATAGAGAGGAAAATACTGCAAACTACCCGCAACAATTTTTCTGGTAACTTTTACAGTCGGATTTCCGCAAATATTATTTTTTAGTGAAGTCCTTAAAGCTTCAACTCCCTTCATCATTCCTCCTTGATCATGATAAAACTCCAGATCATTCGAGACATAGGGGGCTTGCATCTCCCAATTACATCTATTGTATCCCTCCCAAAAAATGCTGTCGCTTTGAAGCACTAATTGATCGTTGCTTTGAGAAAAGAGAAAAGCATGGAAGCATATACCGAAAGCAGTAAAAATATTTTTCATTTAATTCATGTTTTTATTCTCACAAAAATAATTTAAAAGGTATTCTTACTTATAAAAGGATTGCCAAATACTCCAAAAACATGTCGAAGATCCCCAAAACCAAGACTAAATTATAGACTCAGGTTTCAATAGTTTCAACATGAAAAATCAGGTGTTCATCATTTTGATTTGATTTTATCTATTCATTCATTCATTTTTGATGGAAAATTCAAAGCTATGTTTGAAATTGAAAACATGATCAATCCCACAGGAAGGAAATTACTATTCAATATTTTGCTGCATGTTGTTTTATTGGCCGCCATTTGGTTCACGGCTGCGCTTTTTTATAGTTATACTTTTTTTCATAAAATATTTTTATTAGCTACGATCAGTACTTTTTTTATTATCTGCCTTTTATATGTCGGAAGGTATTTGGCACTATTTTTCACAACACCTCAAGGTGATGCAAAACCTCAAATCTTATTTTCCTGCCTTGCCTTGGTTTTGATCGGTAAGGTATTTATCTTCTTTTTTTCTATGGCCTTGCGCCGGCATCATGATATATTTTTTGTAGGGATTACAGCCATCATAGGAACGATTACTACCATTATCCTCGGTGTATTGATCAAATTAATAAGAAATACAATAAATTATAAAATTCAATCTGCTGAAGCCAATGCTTCTCATAGTCAAAGTGAGTTGCAATTACTTCAATCCCAACTCAGTCCTCATTTTTTATTTAATACGCTCAATAATTTATATGGTTTGTCGCTGACGGATCATAAAAAAATTCCCGATTTAATACTCAAACTTTCTGACCTGTTGCGCTATTCTATCTACGACGCAAAAGAACAGTATGTACCCCTGATGTCTGAAATTGATTATTTGCATCATTACATCGAATTTGAAAAAATACGATTGGGAAACAGATTGCAGTTAGAAGAAGAATTTGAATCGATTAAAAACAGGAATATCAGGATCGCACCCATGATTCTCATAGTATTCCTGGAAAATGCATTCAAACATTCTAAGAATACAAATAATGACACCGTACAGATCTATATTGATTTGCATTTATGGGGTAACTCTATTTTATTTCAGGTAAAAAATTCGTACGATGTTAATTATTTACCTAATGAATTGAATGGCAGTAACGGATTGGGAATGGAAAATGTTAAGAAAAGACTCGAATTACTTTATCCGGGTAGTCGACACGATTTGAAAATATCAGAGGATGGTGCTTTCTTTGATGTCAAATTACGACTCGAAATTAAATGAAAGTATATAGCTGCCTGATCGTAGACGACGAACCCATTGCCAGGCAGATCATAGAATCATACCTGGAACATTTACCTGCCCTTTATCTGGTAGCGAGTTGTAAGAACGCATTGGAGGCGCGATCCATCCTCCTGTCTCAATCAATTGATATTCTTTTTTTAGACATCAATATGCCTATTTTGGATGGTTTGGCATTCGTCAAAACATTAAAACAATTACCTCAGGTCGTTTTTACGACGGCATATAAAGAGTACGCCGTCGATGCTTTTGACATCGAAGCAGTCGATTATTTACTAAAACCGTTTTCATTGGATCGTTTTATTAAAGCGGTTGACAAAGCAATCGACCGAATCAGACCTTCGCAAACTATAGATTCAATTGAATCGGTGACCGAAAACTATTTCTTTCTTAAGGCAGATGGAAAAATTTATAAAATTGAATATAATGATATAAAGTATGCAGAAGCATATGGTAATTTTACCAAGTTGCACTTAACTCATTCTATCCTGATACCATCCATGAGTTTTACTGCCATTCAGCAACTATTATCCGGTACTAAATTTATCAGGGTGCATCGGTCTTATATTATTAATAAATCAAAGATCGATCATATTGATGGTAATCGGGTATTCATTCAAAAATCAGAGATCCCCATCAGCAATAATTTTAAAGAAGAGTTTTTAAAGGAAATTGGTATTGTTTAATTCTTACCTAAACTCGAGATGCTTTTAGAAGATCACTTTTTCTTGAGTTATTTTGTTTTTATCTTCAAATCATGGATAAAAAAACCTTGTATCGAAGAGTGGGCACCTATCTACTGCTAACGTGGACCTTAAGCAGCATATTCTATGCTTTGATATTACATACCGGAAAACTAGGCAGTGGTCGTGGTCTGTATGTAACAGGACTGATGTGGTGCCCCGGCATTTCTGCCTTATTGACTTGCTTAATACAGAAGATAGATATCCGGTCACTGGGTTGGCGATGGAATAGTACCCGTGCGCAGATATGGAGTTATTTGATTCCCTTATTTTATTCATTAGCGTCTTACTTGATCATATGGATTGCAGGATGGGGAATGTTTTATGATCGTGATGTAGCCAAGACATTACAAGAATCATTTGGATTCACAGGATTGCCAATGGTATTGAGTTTATTCATATCCGTACTCTTTATTGCCATCTATGGTTTACCAGGATCCATGGCGCATGCACTGGGTGAAGAAATTGGATGGCGGGGTTTTTTAACGCCAACATTATATCCGCATTTTGGATTTACAAAGACCTCCATTATTACCGGTTTGATATGGTCTATATGGCATTACCCTATCCTGATCTTTGGTGATTATAATAGCGGTACTCCGGCATGGTACGGCTTATCTTGTTTTACCGTCATGGTTATCGCCATGACTTTTATATATACATGGTACCGTATCAAATCAGGCAGCTTGTGGACGGGTGTCATCTTACATGCCAGTCACAATCTGATCATTCAGGCGATCTTAACTCCTCTGACGAAAGATACCGGTAATACAAAGTATTTTGTGGATGAATTTGGTATTGTATTGCCCTTGGTAGCAGTCGTGGTAGCTATTTATTTTTGGACAAGAAGAAATGAATTAATGATAGACCCTGATGCAGGTATAGCATAGTTTATTCAGTTCTTAATGATTTCACCGGATTGGAGACTGCTGCTTTGATCGATTGATAACTCACCGTCATAACAGAAATAATAAATGACATGAATCCCGCAAATACAAATACCTGCCAACTAATATCTACCCGGTAAGGATATTTGGATAGCCATTGGTGCATCAGATACCAGGCAACGGGCGAGGCAACGACAAATGAGTACATCACCAGTTTCAAAAAGTCTTTTGATAATAAGGTTGTGATACCGGCTACCGAAGCACCCAGTACTTTGCGCACTCCGATTTCTTTTATCCTGTTTTCTGCCATATAAGTGGCCAGACCAAATAGTCCCAGACACGATATAAAAATAGTAAGCCCGGCAAAAATAGTTGCCATCATCCCCATCCGCTGTTCTGTCTTGAATTTGTTTCCGTATTCATCGTCGACAAATTTGTATTCAAATGGAAATTCAGAATTGTATTTTCTAAAAATAGATTCTACGGTTTTGAGATTGTCCGCTACCGTATGAGCTTTGCTAAGTTTATAATGAATCACATTAAACCAACCTTTGGCTCCCATGATCAACATAGGCCTCATGGTCTGGAATGGAGAATGCAATACAAAATCTTTCACCACACCGATAATAGGATGTTTGACCAAATTGGAATCACCATCGCGTATAATTTGACCGATCGGGTGCTCCATTTTCAAAACTTTTTGTGCACTTTGATTGATAATGATTCCGTCGGAATCTGTTTTAAACTGATTCAAATCAAAATCTCTGCCTTCAACGATGTTTAAACCGGTCGTTTTGATTAATTCCTGATCAGCACAAAAAATATCAAAGTCCTGTTTATCGTCATTAGGACCCATTCCTTCCCATTTGAATCCCCAGCTGTCTGACCAACCTTCCGTAACCGGGGCACTCGTTTTGGTTACTGATGAAACAGCACCGCTGGATAATAATTCATTACGGATCAACGTATAATTTTTGTCGATTTCCCCTTCCATCATCGTATACATCAATTGATCACGATCATAACCACTGTTGCGATTTTTTGCATGATCGAGTTGTTGCTTGACAATGCTTGTACAGATAATCATGATGATGGCAAATGTAAATTGCAAGACCACCAGTAATTTGCGGGGAGTAATCAACGCATTGGCTGCTTTAAATGTGCCCTTCAGGACCCGCGATGGATTAAACGATGACATGAAGAAAGCCGGATAACTGCCGGCTATCAGGCCAGTAACGAGGATAAAGCCAAGGCCTGAAAGCCAGAAAAAAGGATTCGCAATATGCAAGGATAGTTTTTCATCAATCAATTTATTGAAAGAAGGGATTACTAAAAACAAAATACCCAATGATATAACGCCTGCCACAAATGCAAGGATCATCGACTCTCCGATAAACTGACTTATCAGTGAATATCGTTGGGCGCCGACCACTTTGCGAATACCGACTTCTTTGGCCCGCTTTTCACTGCGTGCAGTACTTAAATTCATAAAATTGATACAGGCGATCAATAATATAAAAACAGCAATGACTCCAAAGATTTTCAGATCGTCTATCATGCCACCTTCTTCCATAGCTCCATTAAATCTGGAATACAATCTCCATCGATCCAATGGATATAAAAACATTTGCCAGTTCGGTTCGGCTTCTTTGTCATAACGACCTTTGATGGTCTTAAGCTTTTCATCTGCACTGGCCTGGGAAGCATTGGGTTTGAGTAATACATAGGTCTGGGTACTGTTATTGCCCCAACTGCCATTATCGTTCCATCCTCTTTTGGTACGATATTCCCAGGGATATAAATACTCAAAATCAAATCTTGTATTGGCTGGTGGGTCTTTGATTATTCCCGTCACCGTGAGATTATCTTTATTGTCAACCCGTAACACTTTTCCCATGGCATTCTCATTACCGAATAATTTTTTACTTAATGTCTGTGTCAAAATGATGGAGAAAGGATCATTCAATGCAGTGAGCGCATTGCCCTGGATCATCGGGAATGTGAATATTCGTAAGAATGTAGTATCGACAGATCTTCCTCTTATTTTTAATTTTTTTTCTCCTATGGTAAATAAAAACCGATTGCCCCAGTCAACGCGGGTAGCGCACTCCACTTCCGGCAAATCTTTTTCAGTAGCTCTGGCCAATGGTTTGGGAGTGGTGTTCCAGCAGTGTAACTGACCGCTAAAAGTAGCCCGGTTCCAAACTTCATAGATCCTGTCTTTATTGACATGGAATTGGTCAAAACTTCTTTGATAAGCAATCACGATAAAAATCAAGGCTGCGGATGCCATGCCGATGGCAAGACCCAGGATATTGATAATGGTAAATGCTTTGTTTTTTATCAGGTTACGATATGCAATGGAGAAAAAGTATTGAAGCATGCTGTAGAATGTAAGGTTATCTTTATGAGCTGAATTAATAACCCCGGATTGATCAAAAGGTTACAGACTAAAGAGGAGAATTTTTCAGAAAGGTTGCAAATAAAAATAAATTACAACTGATAATTTGACGACTTACTATTATATGCTTTAGCTTTTCACGAGTCCTATAAAAATAATGTTTCGCATAGGTTTCTAATATGGATAGAAATCTAAATCTATCAATCCAGAATACAATATGCAAATTCTTTACTTCAATTCCACACCATCTAAATTGTAAACCTTCATTACTGGTTTATTTGCATCTTTCCACTCCAGGTTAAATAACGTATTGTGATCTTTATTAAATATCATCAAAGCATTGGTTACCGTTTTACCGGGATGCAGTCGGACGAATGTGTTTTTTATCCTTGGAGGTAATAAATCATAGGCTACTTTTTTACGGGTATCGATCCAATTGCCTTTGACATCGAATGTGGCAGATTGCTTTTCATTATTTGAAACAAAGCTAGCTGTAAAAGTCTGTTTAGTTCCTGAAGTCCATTTTATTTCATTGGCTTTAGGAAACATTTGATTAAAGGTCGTAATGACACCTTTGGGAGGAAGCATTAACAGTAAACCATGAATTAAAATATACCATTTCATCTTAATTCAATTTCATGATTAAATAAAATAGTAAAGCAAAATTATTTAGCGATGGCAGTAGCTCTTTTCTCCCTGATCACAGTCACTCTTACTTGTCCGGGATATTGCATTTCACTTTGTATCTTTTGAGATATGAGGAATGCCAATTCATCAGCATACGCATCGGTTACTTTTTCGCTTTCTACGATGACTCGCAATTCACGACCAGCCTGCAAAGCATATGCTTTTTGTACACCATCATAAGATATGGCGAGATCCTCGAGTTCACCGATCCGTTTAAGATATGACTCGAGTATTTCACGACGCGCTCCCGGACGTGCACCCGATATGGCATCGCATGCTTGCACAACGGGTGATATAATACTATTCATCTCGATTTCATCGTGATGGGCACCGACTGCATTGCAGATACCGGGATGTTCGTTGTACTTTTCACAAAGTTTCATACCCAGAATGGCATGTGACAATTCGCTTTCTTCTTCGCTTACTTTACCAATATCGTGTAATAAACCTGCGCGCTTGGCCAGTTTAATGAGTTTACTGTTGAGACCAAGTTCGGCGCACATGGTGGCACAAAGATTGGCAGTTTCAATAGAATGCTTTAATAAATTTTGGCCATAAGAAGATCTGAATCTCATGCGTCCAATCATCCATACGAGATAAGGATCAAGACCATGGATGTCCAGATCGATGACGGTGCGTTCACCGATTTCACGTATTTGCTCTTCCAGTTGCTTACGCACTTTGGTCACCACTTCTTCGATACGAGCAGGATGTATGCGTCCATCGGCAACGAGTCTTTGTAACGCCAGCCTTGCAATCTCCCTGCGTATTGGATCAAAACTGGATATTACAATGGCTTCAGGCGTATCATCCACTACGATCTCAGCACCGGTGGCCGCTTCGAGAGCCCGTATATTTCGACCTTCACGACCAATGATCTGGCCTTTGACATCATCGTTTTCAAGATGAAAAACAGATACTGTATTTTCGATGGTGTACTCGGATGCCATACGCTGGATGGTCTGGATGACGATCTTTTTTGCTTCTTTGTTGGCATTGGCTTTTGCTTGTTCGGCAGTTTCTTTTACATAGGACATGGCTTCCGTTTCAGCCTTAGCGCGGATGGCTTCTATCAATTGTTCTTTGGCTTCTGACTCAGTTAGTTTAGCTATATTCTCAAGAGCTTTTACTTGTTTTTCATTAGCCGCATCGAGCTCTTCTTTGCGCTTGGATACAATTTTGAGTTGTTTATCGAGATTTTCCCGGAGTGTATTGAGCTCACTTTCTTTTTGGTCTACAGCATCTGCTTTTATTTTATGATCCTGTATTTTACGATTGAGTTCCTTTTCATTGGCCACGACCGACATTTCACGTTCTTTCATCTCGACCATATGAGCGGCCTTTTCTTTATCAAATTCAGATCGTTTGCTATTGAAATGATCTTTAGCTTCCTGAATTTTCTTCTGTTTGATTTGTTCGTTTTTACTTTCTGCTTTTGAGAGCAATTTCTCGGCGTTTACTTCAGCTTCGTCCGTTATGCGTTTTGCGGCTATTTTCGCTTGTTCGATGACGAGGTCCGATTTTTGATTTGCTTCTTCGATTCTCTTCAGACTTGCTTTTTTATTGATTGAGTTTAATAAAACATAGGTGATACCTCCACCACCTGCTAATCCTCCTACCAATCCTACAATCCAATCCATTTGTTATTTTACTTTATATGTGATAAAAAAAATGATACACCAATCAGCGATATTCATTCGCCTATTGGATTTTACGTGAAGAGGAAAAATGAAACAGAATAATTAATTCAAGGCAGCTGTCAATGTTGAATTCATCCCTTCGAGCCTTTGATGAATTTCTGAAGACATGACTTCATTTCGAGCTTCATAGAGTTTGGCCGCTATCGTTAAGATGGCCATCGCCATACAATCCTGACGATCTTTTTGGGGATATGTACTGTGTATTGATTTGAGAATCTCATTGACTTCATCAGCAAGATGATTCCATGAATGTGCATCTGATTCATTGACTTGCAATGAGTAGTTACGACCTTCTATATTGACTTGCACGGTTGTCACTCAATGATATTTTTATCCCAGATTACTGACCATTTCGATACATTGATCGACTTGTTTGATATATTGATCAAGTGTATGTGCCATTTTTCGTTGATTCACCTTTGGAGAGGTAGCAAATCCCGAAAAAAGGTTACGTTGGTCTTCCAATTCCCTAATAAGTTTTTCTCTAGATTTTAATTCTTTATTCATTTTTTCATTCTCCTCATGTAACAGTTTGTTCTCCTGACGCAGTAACTCAACTTTTTGAGTGACTGTCTTTATCTTCTCCTCTAACTGATCGATAATGGCAGGAACTGCTTTCACAAATATATATAATTATTATTTAATATATAATATTTTCTATTTCTTTCTCTTAGTGCAAAGATAAGGATTATTTTATATTGCCTCCAAGAGTCAAGTCATTGATAATCAAATACATGATCATTGCAGACTATTGATTCAAATATACAAATCAGTTTGGAATTGAACAAAATTATAATGATGTCTAAACTTCAGAAGATTCCATTCATAACCGTCTCGCTAAATTTTAAGCCGAGTAATAAGAAGAATTCAACCCATCGGCCATCTAATTAAATTAGTTATTAAAAATGGAATTCCCGATAATTTTACTAAAATGCATGAATACAGTATCATTGATATATTTTTACTAATTTTCAAACGTGCATATCATAGGAATTGATCTCGGCGGAACTCGCATCAAAGGTGTATTGATTGATGAGAAGGGTCAGATTATGCAACAATCCTATTCAATGACCGGGGATGGTGATGACGATATAGTTTGGAAGACTGCTATTCGGAATACAGTGCATGAATTAAAAAATAAAAATCCGGAACCTGTTTCATTAGTCGGCATATCTGCACCCGGATTGCCCAATGAAGAGAACACAGCCATTCATTTTATGCCGGGTCGTCTACAAGGGCTTGAACGATTTGTTTGGAAAGATTATTTAGGTTTGAATACCTTCCTTCTCAATGATGCCGTAGCTGCATTGAATGCGGAATCAAAAATTGGAATTGCAAAAAACAAAAAACACATAGCCATGTTGACGTTGGGAACTGGAGTAGGAGGTGCGCTGATATTAAATGGTCAACCTTTTCAAGGAGATTTTTGTCGCGCAGGCCATTTGGGCCATATGGTCGTCGATTACCAGGCTACACCGGATGTTACCGGTATGCCGGGAAGCCTTGAGATGTGTATTGGTAATTGTTCATTAGAGGAAAGAACAAATGGCAGGTATCATATGAGTCATGATTTAATAGAAGATTATAAAAAGGGGGATGCCTATGCAACCGAAGTTTGGCTTACATCTGTAAAAAAATTAGCAATCGGCATTGCCTCCATTATCAATATTGTTTCACCTGAAATAATTGTCCTCGGTGGAGGAATAACAGAAGCGAATGAAGCCCTGTTTGCTCCACTTGAAGAATATATGGCAGAATATGAATGGCGACCCGGTGGACATACCGTGCCGATAGTAAAAGCAGTTTTGGGAGATTTAGCAGGAGCAGTAGGTGCAGCCTTATTTGCGCACTCCAAATCAATGGTAAGAATCTAAAAGGTGGGATAGAACAGTAAAACTACACATGAATGAAAGAGCTCTCCTAAGGCTGAGCATCATATAAGTTAGATCTACTGTTAATTCTGTGATTACATGTTCCGTAAGACATTCGGAAGAATCGGCAGGAAAATTAAACTATTTTATTTACGTCGATAAGCAAAATCTAGAGCAATTAAAACATTGACCAATATCAGTTATAACATAGCAAATGACCCAGGTACGCAATTCAGAATTATTCTGAAATTTAGAATTAAAATGAATATAAAATGATACGTAAACTAAAAACAGGTCAATATCGCATTTATTCAATTCACAAAGACCCCAAAACAAATAAGCGTAGAAATCTAGGCACATTCGATACGCTCGACCAGGCAAAAAAACATGAAAGAGAAATTCAATATTTTAAGATACATAAAAGGCCGTAGTGTACACATTTGAATTGATAAATTGTCCTGTACAATTCAATCTTGCCATTCGATTCATTTCAATTAAATTATATAAATTTCTGATCGATGGTTTAAATAAAACGGGCCTTGATTAAAATATAAATTAAAAACGGTAGAAAGCACTCCCGATTCTTTCAAACCGGGAGGCTTACCGTATCTTCACCCTGATCAAACAAACTAAACCAACCAATAGATCAGGGCAAATACCTGGTTATATTTTCCAGGAATTCAAAAGGCAAATAATTCTTAGTCTCATGTGTATCACATTTGATACTCATGGCATCCACGATTCTGCTAGATATTTTATAAATTGCTAACTAAGAAATTTAGTACGTACGATGTACGATATTTTGATAAGCGCTTGTGCAGGGTCAAATCATCTTCACCACATCGCATTTTGTAATTCAACTATCGTGTTTAGATTTTTTTATTCATCACCGGTGCTTGGTTCCACCTTGCCGATGGCAATTCCGGAAGCTACTTTTTCTCTGATTTTATTTTCAATTTCATCGGCTACTTCGGGATTGTCAGCCATAAATTGCTTAGCTGCGTCACGGCCTTGTGCAATTTTGCTTCCTCCATAACTAAACCACGAACCGCTTTTTTGTATGATTTCGAGGTCTACACCCAGATCTACGATTTCGCCATTTTTAGAAATACCTTCACCAAACATGATATCGAAGTTGGCAATGCGGAAAGGAGGAGCTACTTTGTTTTTCACTACTTTCACTTTTACATTATTACCCATCATATTGCCTTCTTTATCTTTTAATGGTGATCCCTGTCTGCGTATATCCAGTCTGATGCTTGCATAAAACTTAAGTGCATTACCACCCGTCGTTGTTTCAGGATTGCCAAACATGACACCGATTTTTTCACGAAGCTGATTTATAAATATGCAACAACAACCGGTACGACCAATGGTGCTGGTGAGTTTACGCATCGCCTGAGACATCAATCTGGCTTGCAAGCCCATCTTACTATCACCCATCTCCCCTTCGATCTCGGCTCGTGGTACGAGCGCAGCTACCGAATCGATGACTATTATATCGATCGCACTGGATCTGATTAAGTTTTCTGCGATCTCAAGTGCCTGCTCACCGTTATCAGGTTGAGAGATAAGTAAATTTTCTGTATCGACACCAAGAGCTTCTGCATAATTGCGGTCAAATGCATGTTCGGCATCTATGAAGGCGGCCATCCCGCCTTTTTTCTGTGATTCGGCAATCGCATGAATTGCCAGGGTAGTCTTACCGGAAGATTCCGGACCATATATTTCTATAATACGACCTTTGGGAAAGCCACCTACACCCAATGCAATGTCAAGACCGAGAGATCCGGTGGAGATGACTTCCACATCTTCGATCTGCTTATCGCCGAGTTTCATGATGGTGCCTTTACCATAGGTTTTCTCCAGTTTATCTACTGTAAGTTGGAGTGCTTTTATTTTAGCATCACGTTCGCTGCTCATTGTTATTATTGGTTTAGTTTGTTAATTAAATAATGATATATTAGATACAAATGTAATATAACGGATAGGAGATAAACAAATTTTTTGTTGAAAAATTAGACCAACTATGTCGAAAAAAACAACAATCGAATTGGGGGATTCAATTGGACAAATGCCAACTTATTCGTATTTGATTGATAGTCTGTTGTTTATATAAGAACTACCTTTTTTAATCGATATTGGATTAGTCTAATCAGTCGATTTACTCGTTATTGGGTTTTCGGTTGATTACAGTTTCAAAATGGTTTACGATGATCTCGGTAACATACTTTTTAGAACCATCTTTGGCATTATAGCTCCGTTGGCTGAGCTTGCCTTCGATAGAAACTTTGGCTCCTTTTTTTAATTCGTGTTGGATACGGGTTGCTATATCGCCCCAGGCGACCAGTCGGTGCCATTGTGTATTATCTACTTTCTTCCCGGTAGCGGTAGTGTAAGATTCGTCCGTGGCAATGGTAAGTGATGCCATAATAAACCCGCTGTCAAATGTTTTTATGATCGGCTCCTGACCCAGGTGACCCATTAATTGGACTTTGTTGATGACCATGATAATTGATTTGTTTTAATGTTTTGAAATAAATGATAATAATGTACGAATTACGAAATACGATGTATTAATGATTTAGGTTTACGAAATCCACATCGTACTTCGTATATCGTATATCGTAAATAATATTATGCTGCAATTTTCTCGCTGATCGATTCTGTTTTCTCGCTTAAATTGGTTTGTTCAATAAAATCATACAATAGTATTTCGGTTACATAACGTTTGACGCCGTCCTTACCTTCGTAGTTGCGGTAATTGAGTTTACCTTCTACAATGACCTTCATTCCTTTGTGCAATTGATCACTGACTCTGAGCGCCTGATCGCCCCAGGCTACCAGACGATGCCATTGGGTGTTATCTATGCGTGTACCTACACTATTGGTATACGACTCATTGGTCGCAAGCGTAAAGGTGGCCATGCAAGACCCGCCTTCAAAAGTTTTTACAATCGGCTCCTGACCCAGGTGACCCATTAATTGGACTTTGTTTGTTGTTGTTTTCATTTAAAAAAGTTTTTATATTATTAAAATTTGTTTAAGAAATTACAAGTGACGAGTTACAATTTTAAAATTGATTGTGGTTGTTTAGCTCTCATCGTTTTGAGAGATTTGATTATGATTGCTAATATTTCAGTCGCTTCATATAATAGCTTCCTGATTTTGTTTTCTGATAATAATTTGGTTTCTAAAGCCACTTCCAACCAATATATTGTTTCATCACATTCTTCTTCGACTATTTTTAATTTATTTATAAAATCAGCATTTGACTTTGCTTTGCATACGGATCTGTAATTAGCACCTACGGAGGTAGCACTTCTAATTATCTGTCTTGATATTGCCCATCCGGAAGGCTTATTGGGTAATTCATCAGACAATAGGATTACCTGGATGCCAAGTGCTTTCGTTTTTAATAGGAGCTTATTTCTTATTTCCGTGTTACCATTTGAAAAATTGTCACTTGTCATTTGTCATTAAATTTTGTTGTTGCAAAACTATATCCAGGTGCAAGCCCTATTCGTATGATAATCAATTAATGTCGGTTGTAAATGTTTGTAACCGTTTGTAATTGTAATTTAATCTCAGGAATCTTAAAATCGTATTTTAAAATAAGTAACTAAATGTCAACACGTTAGCCTCGAGGAAGACGGGTCGTTACTTGGACTATAAAGGAGACCTGTTTTAATGTTTTAAACTATCAAGAAATTAGTTTTGGTTAACATTGAAATCTTCTCAGACTACTACTTTAAAACCCTGTGCGATGGCTGGTATCCTGATTTGCTATCTGCCTTAAATCCATATCGGTGCAGCACTATCTATAAATTCCTTTCTTATAGTTATAAAAATATTAATACATTCAATTTTGTCCATTTAATCCCATTCACATTCGCTGAAATACAAGAATGATTAAATGATACAAAACAGAATCACTATTAATTTAACTAACAATTTTTATAAAATTTACTGGGCTCTTCTTCCAACATCGCTTCTATCTCTTTTGCAGCTTTCGTAATCGACAAGCCTCCCAGATTGGTACATCTCAATGTATGATGGATCTGATCACCGACGAGTTTCATCGTTTCGATGACCTGATCAAGCGGGATGAGTTGTACATAGTCCGAAAGCGCCATATTAGCACAAGAAATTGCATTGGTAGCAGCCATTACATTCCTTCCGAGACAGGGTGCTTCTACCCGATTACCAATGGGATCACAGATAATACCCAGGGAATTTTGCAGAGCAAGAGATGATGCAGTGAGACATTGTGTGAGGGTACCGCCATACATACCAGCGATGGCGGCGGACGCCATACCACCACCCGATCCGGTCTCAGCCATGCAGCCTCCCACCTCAGCGGCAAAGGTAGCATGTGCAGCAATGAATACACCTATGAGGCCAGCTGCCAGCATGGCTTTCACGATTTCATCTTCATCGAGATCGATGGAATGAGCTATACCGAATACAGCTCCCGGCAAAGCACCGCAGGATCCAGCCGTTGGTGCAGCCACGATCACACCCATCGAGCTCTTTACTTCCATAATAGCAGATACATACAAGATGACCCGGTTGTTTGCATCACCGCCGACGAGATGATGCGCATTCATTTTAGCTTTTAACTGCAAAGACTGGCTACCAAGGATCCGGTCATGATATTGTGTACCACGCAAGCCTGTCTCGATGGCTTTACCCATAATACGGACTATACTGCGCATTTTCTCGAAGACCTCTTCGGAGGATATGTTCCCACGGGCTGATTCGTAGGCTATGGCCAGCTCCCACAGGGAATGGTTTTTATCTGCATTGTATTCCAACATTTCTTCACAAGTGATAAACGGCACCTTCATATTTTTCCTTGCCAATACCGGAAGTACGGGTCTTAATTCTTTTATTGCAGTGACCTCGTCCATCCCTTTTAATTCATCCAGGATGATGTTCTGAATGGCGGCTTGTGTTTTGATTTCAATAAAGCTTTTTTTACCGGAATGAAAAATGATATCATCATAGCCTATCGATGCTTTCAAAAAAGAAAGAATGTGATCGGGGTTTTTACAATAGATCAACGTTTCGTAAAAATCGCCTGCCATTGATACAGAAGCGCCATCAATTCGGATCACTTCGATCATGCCCCCGCCGGTTGAAATAGCAATCAATTCATTGGTCTCGTGGTCATTGCTCAAGGTGATTTTGTACGTATTCGGATGGTCATAATCTATGTTTACAATATTAATCTGTACAAGAATACCCGCTGTCATTAAATATTTTTCAGACTCGGGCAATCGTTCGTCATAGGCTTCCCAACCTAAGAAACCACCGAATAAGCCCATATCAGATCCCTGGCTTTTGTGGGTAGTCGCCAAAGAACCATGTGGATCAAAGTCAATGACTACGTTTTTTATTTGGTCACCCATAAGGTCTCTGCACATTCTCGCGATCCGCAGGGAAGCTGCACAATGTGAACTCGATGGTCCACGCATAACCGGGCCGATGACATCATTGAATATACTTGGATAGGTTGACATAGAACGGAAGATTAGTTGTCAATAATACGAAAAAAAAATATAAGATTTACTGGTGCGTCAGAGTCTGCTGCAAACTTCCCTTTTTTGGAGATAAATAGAAACTCTGGAATTATAAATTTTTCAAATGGCAATTATAGAATTTATAGTAATTCCATAAGATAGCTGAAACCGAAATGTAAATCATTTCAATATCAAAAAACAAATAACGCATGCGCATATGTAAGAAATGTGCTGTGATCTGCAAATGACTTACGCATTATTTCAACAATCTAGAAAACTTACTAAAAAGGACAAATCAACAAAAGTTTGGATCAGTTTTAGATTAGAAAATAATCTTCTATTGGGATAGGTATTTATTTGTATTGCTCCTTGATGAACTACAACATTTAATAATATTATTAGAGTAAGTACGCATCTCAGACCATAGCTTCGACTTTCTTAGAACTTTTAACCAGGATGGAATCTACTGAAGAATTTAGAGCACCTATTTAAAACAAATGCTATACGACACGAGCATACATATGCTAAGGCCCGATATAAAACACCAAGCCCGGACGACACAATAAACAACCACTGCAACTAAAGACCAACTTCAGACCAGGCAATTCGTGAAAAAAGCAGCTTGCCTGATACCAGCATAAAATATCCCGTTAAGATATACATCAGGTGTTTTTTTAAAAATATAATGGATCATTGAGAAGTTGAAAATTAAGGTACTCAATTGGTAATTCATTAAAATTGAATGGTCATCATATTTTCTTTAACGACCATAATCTGTTTTATTTGTTCTTTGCCATCCGACAAAATCACAGTGTATGTTCCTGCATCTATATATTTTGAATATTGAGTAAAGTAGGGCTGATCACTCTCTTGCCTTTTGGTAATTAAATCCCACCGGTATTCATTAAATCCTT
>CALMKY010000247.1 GCA_937867195.1 uncultured Saprospiraceae bacterium
GATGCAGGTGAAAATCATTTCATCTTATTTCCTGATCTGATAACATAGTTCTACTAATCCTGTTTTATAGGCATGCACTTCTTTTAAGTTTAATAAATACTCTTTATCCAGATTAAAAAAACTAAGTCCTTCTCCCAATAAAATAGGTAATATCGTCAATCGAAGTTCATCGGCAAGTCCCCGTGTAATAAATTGGTTAGAAACTTCAGGTCCACCCACCAGCCATATATTTTTATATTGATTTTTTAGTTGCACGTCCACTAAAGTTGAAATATCTCCTGAATAAAACCGTATATGTGATCTGGATTCCTCATACTGGTTATGGCTGATTACTATGGTCGGCACTTCTCCATAGGGCCAACCATATTTTTCAGACAATTCCATAGCCAATTCATAGGTGCGCGCACCCATGACATAACAATCTATACTTTTAAAAAAATCACCCATATCGGGAAAATCAATACCTTGCTCATATGGAGATATGGTATTAAACCACTCAATACTATTGTCTTTTTTTGCTATAAAACCATCCAGACTCATGACCATGTGGATGGTGAGCTTACATTCTTTCCCCATACAAATTAGAACTATTGATAACTTAATCCATCACCGAATTTAAACAATGAATACCCCGGTTCCAGGTCACCGGGCAGATCTGATTTATTATTGACGACTGCTTTCCTGGATCGCGGTGTACTAAATGGCATTTTACCGGTAGGATTCATTTTACCACTGAGAATGTCTAATAATGCTTCCCATGTGGTGCCAAATGTGGCCAATAAAGTATGGACATTCGGATTATCAATTTCATCAATCACCCAGGGATTGGAATAATTCACTACTAGAATGGTTGGGATTTGATACGTCGTCTCATTTACATGTGCCACATCGATTTTACATTTAGATAATTGCAACTCGATCTCCTGGCCATTATTATTGAATAAACTACCAATATTGGGAGTAAGCCATAGCAAAGCTATGTCAGCTTCATCCCGGGTATCCACAAAATCCAAATCCCATTTATTCTCTTTTGGTTTAATGACGGAAACAGGGTTCGTGTTCCTGCCATTGTCGTAATAAGATTCGAAATAGACTTTGGTTTTAGATTTGAGTGGTAATAATTTAGAATTATTTCTCAACAACACGATGGACTTACGCAATGCGAGGTCAGCTTTTTGCTGAGATTCGGCACTGCCGACTAATTTTACTGCTGCTTCTGCATCCACGTATGGGTTTTCAAATAATCCCAAATCAAATTTCTCTTTTAACAGCTTGTAGATGGATTCATTTATGCGTGCTTCTGTTACCAATCCTTTTTTTACGGTTTCCAATAATAAGGCTGGATCGGCACCACCGGAAAAAATATCCACACCGGCTTCCAGCGCTTTTTGATATCGTTGAGGTATTGAAAGATTCTCTACTCCCCACGGCATCATATCGATGGGACCTGTATCGCTATTGATGATACCTTTAAATCCGAGTTTATCTTTTAGTAAATCTTTTACAATAGCTTTATTATATGAAAAACCTACCGGTTCCATTTTATCATCTTTGGGAGCAGAATAGTAAGGCATGATAGCGGATGTACCTGCCTGGACAGCAGCTATGAATGGTTTTAGATGATATTCAAAATTACCTCCCGGATAATGTGCATATTTTCCCCATTCAAAATGAGAATCTTGCCCTTTGATTTGTGGCCCTCCACCTGGAAAATGTTTTGTCGTCAACGCCACGGAACTTGAATTCAGTTTTTCTCCCTGAAACCCTAAAACAATTTCTCTGATCATATTGGATACGTGATCTGCATTTTCCCCGAAGGTGCCTTCGATCCGTTGCCATCGGGGCTCAGTGGCCAGATCCGCCATGTACATATAGCCTTTACGAAGACCGACGGCTCTCCATTCTTTTGAGGCTATCTCTGCAAAATCTCGAGTAAGTTTATAATCATTCATAGCTGATAAACCCAATTCACCCGGCCATCTTGAAAACACTGTTGTACCTACGCTGAGGCCTATGGATGCATCGATGGTGATATGATTTCGCGGATTGGATGCGACGATGGCTGGTATACCTAATCGTGATTTTTCACAGAGCTCCTGTAAATTATTAGACCAGTCAGCTATATTTTTAGCAGATGTGTTGGCCCGCAAAATAAAATGTCGCTGATGAATCTCATTTACAGCTTTCGTAGTCCCTGCAGCAGACAAGATCGGATTTGGCAATGGCTTTCTTGAAAACATATTGATATTCTGGACAAGATCTTCTTCATTGAATCCACTGGAGATTTCTTCTTTGGGTGCATTGGCCTGGAAAGACCAGTCCCCTTTCATGCGCGTAGTCGAGATCAGCATAAAGCCAACTTTTTCTTCCAGCGTCATTTGCGACATCAGATCCTGGATCCGCAGATCGACTGGCAATCGCCAATCTTCATACTTATCCAGCTTACCATTTTTATTCAGGTCTTTAAATTGAAGACCTTTGTTTTTTAATATGGCAACGGATCGGAAGCCAAGTGGAGTTTGAATGGGTTTCTGAGCACTGAGAATTCCAGCATATATGCAAAAGAAAAGAAAAAGTTTAGTAAAACGCATAACGATTAAAATGTAGACAAATATAATTTAACAAAATAAGATTAAAGATAATTAAGTACCAAGCAATCATTTCTGGATCACACCACTCGCTTCTAACTCCTTGTATTTTTCGATGTACATTCTGTCCAGTGAGTCGGAGTCTTTATACCTCATTCGCATAGATTTCAATTGCACCTGCAATTTTGCTTTTATTTCAAGGTATGCCGGATCGTTGTAAACATTTTTCATTTCATCCGGATCTTTTGTACGATCGTATAATTCCCATTCATCAATATCGTAATAAAAGTGTACCAATTTATAATCCGGTGTGACGATACCATAATGTCTTTTAACCATATGCACACTGGGATATTCGTAATAATGATAGTACACAGCCTCTCTGAAATTCTTTCCATTACCCTTGAAGAGTGGAATTAAACTTTCACCCTGCATATCCCCCGGAGGTTGGATACCGGCCGCTTCGAGAAAAGTCTGTGCAAAATCCAGGTTTTGGACCATTTGATGATTCCTGCTTCCCGCTTTGATTACACCGGGCCATTGTATCAGCAATGGAGTCTTAAAGGATTGATCGTAAATAAACCTTTTATCAAACCAACCGTGTTCACCTAAATAAAAACCCTGATCAGAAGTATATACTACGATGGTATTTTTGTCTAAACCACTTTCCTTTAAATAGTCCAGTACTTTACCAACCCCTTCATCCACTGCTGCGATGCAACCAAGATAATCCTGCATATACCGTTGATATCGCCAATGCATTTGATCTGCTTTAGACATCTTGGGATATTGCCTGATAAATTCTTCATTCATTTTACCATAGACGCTATCCCATACCATCCGTTGAGCAGGATTCATCCTTCCGACTGTAAGATTATAATTTCGTTTATCATAGGCATGAGATTCTTTTAAACCGAGTTTTTCAAAATTCTCCGGAAAGATCTTTGAGTCACCGGCCCAGTTCATATGGGCAAGCAAATTCATTTCTTGTTCTTTCGCTGCCCGGCCTCTGCCAGTATAATCATCGAATAAAGTTCCGGGTTCAGGAAATTTTCGATGAATGAAATCTTTGAAATGCCGTTCAGCCGGCAGCCATTCCCGATGAGGAGCTTTATGGAGATAAGCTAAAAAAAAAGGTTTGTCTTTCGTCCGATCGTGCTTCAACCAATGTAACGTCAGGTCCGTAATCAAATCGGTCACATAACCTGTCAATTTAATATTGCCTTGTTTTTTAGTAATAAATTCCGGATTGTAGTAATCGCCCTGACCAGGCAGTATTTTAAATTCATCAAAGCCCTTTGGATTATTTCCAAAATGAAGTTTTCCAAACATGGCGGTCTGGTATCCATGAGATTGAAGTAATTGCGGGAATGTAATATTGGAAGTATCAAATGGGAAATAATTATCAATCTTGCCATTGATATGACTGTGTTTACCGGTAAGGATTACTGCACGGGAGGGTGCGCAGATGGAATTAGTGACACAGGCATTTGTGAATAGCATACCATTCCGTGCGATGCGATCGATATTAGGGGTCTGAATCAATTTACTTCCATACGCTGAGATGGCCTGGTATGCATGGTCATCCGACATGATGAAAAGTATATTCGGTCTTTGTGGTTTAGAGCTGAAAGTAAAAGAGAAAACAGCCATCATGAAGATAACGGCTGTAAACAAAAAAAAAGATTTCAATTTCATATTTTCATTACAATATACGGAATCACTAAGCAAATGCACCACCATCCACCGGCATCGCATGTCCTGTTATGAAAGAAGCTTTATCAGAACATAAATATAAAATGACATCCGCTACTTCCTGCGGCTGCCCCATTCTCTTCATCCGCTGATGGTTGATCGCCTGTTGTAAGGCTTCAGGATTTTCGGCAAGCTTTCGTCGGCCATGCATGATCATGGGGGTCTCTATAGCCGTAGGGCACACTGCATTGATACGGATATTTTTGGTCGCATATTCAATGGCTGCCGTACGCACCAATCCAAGAATACCAAATTTAGAGGCTGCGTATGGAGAATTTTCGGGTTGCCCTACCAATCCGGCAGCAGAGGACACAAAGACAATATTACCTCCACCTTGCTTCACCATCTGCTCCAATTGGAACTTTAAA
>CALMKY010000248.1 GCA_937867195.1 uncultured Saprospiraceae bacterium
GGGTGCTGCCGTCGGGGCGATGCACGATCCATTGAGCATTGTCATTAAATTCGAACGTATAGCCCGAGAAGACCGGCGTATCCTCCAAATCGTCGCCCGTATCCAGGAAGTAGGTAATGGTCCAGGTGTCCACGGTAGTTTTCAGTGCGTTGTCCGATTTGGAGCATCCGAAAGCCAGCAGAACGAACAAAAGGGCGGGAATAAGCGGTTTTTGCATAGCAAATAAATTAAATGAACGAATGTTGGTGAAAGTATGCATAGGTACAAGGATTATTCCAGTTTTTGCCGGGATTGACCCCTGTAATCTGCGATTTTAACAATTGTCGGCAACAGGCAGTAGTTAATGATGATTTCCTGCAAATTCTGTTAGCCCGGTGCCTCAGATTATGACAGACAGGCTTTCACGAATGCAACAAACAGCGGGTGCGGACTTTCCACGGTACTTTTCAGTTCCGGGTGAAATTGCACACCAATAAAAAATGGATGTGACTTTAATTCCATGATTTCCACCAGTTTCGATTCTGGGTTTACGCCAGTAGCTCTGAAACCGGCCGTTTCAAATTGTTCTAGATATTTATTATTAAACTCCCAACGGTGCCTATGACGCTCAGAAATCATTTCATGACCATACATCTTATAAGCTTTAGAATCTTTTTTTAGTTTACAATCATAAGAACCTAATCTCATGGTACCCCCTTTCGTAGTGATTTTCTTTTGTTCGGGCATCATATCGATGACCGGATTCTTAGTATTGGGTGTCACCTCGGTCGAAGCAGCATCGTGAATATTCAATGCATTTCTTGCGAATTCTACAACTGCCGATTGCAGGCCGAGACAAATTCCGAAAAAAGGAATGTTATGAGTACGGGCATATTCGATGGCTTTGTATTTTCCTTCAATTCCTCTTTCTCCAAATCCAGGTGCAATCAGGATCCCATCTAAAGATTCCATTTTTTCTGAAATCATTTCCATATTTTCAAGGGAGACGGCATGAATGGCTTCAATATTGACTTTGCATTCATTTACGGCACCCGCATGTACAAAAGCTTCGTAAATGGATTTATAAGCATCCTGCAATTCGTGGTATTTTCCTATGATCCCTATGTATACTTCTTTGACCGGATGCTTTAATTTAGTGAGAAATTGCTTCCAGGCTTCCAGTTCTGGTTCATGTTTTGACTTGAGATGGAGTTTATTTAAGACGATCCGGTCGAGACCTTCTTTAAACATGAGCAGAGGGACGTCATAGATCGATTCGGCATCCATCGCTTCGATGACTGAATTTTTATCTACATTACAAAATAGAGCCAGCTTTTGACGAAGTTCTTTATTCAGATGATGTTCCGTGCGGCAAACCAATACATCCGGTTGAACGCCCGTAGTTTGCAATTCTTTTACGCTATGCTGGGTGGGTTTGGTTTTTAATTCTTTGGCGGCGGACAGATAAGGAACTAACGTGAGATGAATCAGAACGGTCTCATATTCTTTCATTTCATGACGCATTTGCCTGATGGCCTCCAGGTATGGAAGAGATTCTATGTCCCCGACGGTACCTCCTATTTCGGTAATGATGATATCAAAAGCACCGGATTCTCCCTGAAGTCGAAATCTTCGTTTGATTTCATCTGTGATATGAGGAATGACCTGAACGGTCTTTCCTAAAAAATCTCCGGCTCGTTCTTTTTCTATTACAGTCTGATAGATACGCCCGGTTGTTACATTATTAGCCTGAGTCGTGGGTATGTTGAGAAATCGCTCATAATGGCCCAAATCAAGATCCGTTTCTGCTCCATCGTTGGTCACATAACATTCACCGTGTTCGTACGGATTTAAGGTACCCGGATCCACATTAATATAGGGATCAAACTTTTGAATTGTTACTGAAAAACCACGTGCCTGGAGTAATTTTGCCAGGGATGCGGCAATAATTCCTTTGCCCAGGGAGGATGTCACGCCACCCGTAATAAAAACATATTTTGTCATGCCGCTTCGATCTATTACTACGGGATGCAAAGCTAAGAAAATAAACCCGTCAAATTCTTATATTACATTCAAATAAAAACGAAATAATTTAGAATGCTAAATAGTGATTGATAATGAAAACATTAAGGGATTTATTATTACTCGGTGATCCAAGATTATATAAAAAAAGTGATCCTATTACAGAGCAAGATATGAGCCTTGTATCCGGATGGGTTGGTGATCTGGCCAATGTCATGAATGAAATAAGGATTCAATACAAATTTGGCAGGGGTATTGCAGCGCCTCAACTTGGAATCATGAAAAGATTGATTTATATTGATACCCATCAAAAATTCATCATCATCAATCCACAAATAGTTGAAGCGAGCAAAGAATTGTTTGAAGTATGGGATGATTGTATGTGTTTCCCGCAATTATTTGTTAAAGTAAATCGTCATCGCTCGATTCGGTTTAAATACAAAGACGAAGATTGGAAAGATCAGGAACTGGAATGGAAGGATGATATGGCTGAATTATTTCAGCACGAATACGATCATTTGGAGGGGGTCCTTTGTACCATGCGAGCCCTCGATGATAAAAGTTTTAAATGGAGAAGTATTTAAAATTAAATTCAAATGTGAAAAATCATCATATTTACTTAATATTTTAAAGAGATCCTGGCATAATAAAAAATTAAAAACATAAGCGATTGACTCATAAAAATAAAATATCAGAAGTTGCCCGGGTGGCTGTGATTTTAGGTCACCCCGCACATGAATTAAGAATCTACCGGTTTCTGGAAAAATACAGGCCAAGGATCTTCGTATTGACCGATGGCTCAGGAGCCTTGGGCTCTTCCAGAGTCTATAATACCATCAGGATCATTGACCAGACGCATTCCAAGGCATCCGGGATCATGGGAAGATATACTGATGCTGAATTCTATAATATTATCCTGGATACAGACACATTACAAATAAAAAAAATAATTGATGAAATCGTATTAGATCTGGAGCAGCATCCTGTTGACCTCATTATAGGAGATTCTCTGGAAGGTTACAACCCTACTCATGATTTGTGCAGGTACATCATCAATGCAGTCGCCAAAATATATAGTTCAAAGACAAATAAATTTATTCCTAACTATGATTTTGCATTAGAAGGTCCCCCGGATGAATGTCCTCCTGACATCCGGAATGAGGCCATCTGGCTGAATTTAAATCAGGAAGAATTTGAAAGAAAATATCATGCTGCTTTGAATTACCCAGAGATAAAAAGAGATCTTGAAATTGCAATTAAACTCCATGCCGAAGCACCTTTTAAAACAGAATGTCTGCGACCTGTTCATGATCTCAAAAGATTTACAGGATGGGAAACGGACAAACCATTTTATGAAACCTACGGCCTGGATAAAGTCAAGTCAGGTAAATATGCAGATGTGATTTCTTATGAAAGACATTTATTGCCATTGGCTCGATTTTGCTATGATTACGCTGAAAGTGTATCTTGATAAATGAATATCCTGATTACCAATATATGGCTGTTGAATTTCGGAGGCACCGAGGTCTATGTACGAGATCTGGCGAAAGCGTTGCTTTCCTTGGGCCATCAAATAGAAATCTATTCACCTCATCTCGGAATAGTTTCAAGGGAATTAACTGAATCGGGTATTCATGTCACGGATTCAGTAGATCAATTACTTTTAATACCCGAAATCATACATGGTCATCATACAAAACCCACCTTGGATGTTATAAATAAATTCCCATCCGTACCGGTTATTTATTTTCTGCACGATCGGCTGCATCCAGAAGACACTCCTCCAGTTCACCAAAATATCATCCAATATGTCGCGGTGGATTATAATTGCCTTGACAGATTGATACACGACGCCCAAATACCTCCTGATCAATGTACCGTGATTTATAATTGGGTTGACACGTCACGATTTAAATTAAGAAATCATATTGCTGATAAACCTGTCAAAGCACTTGTTTTTAGTAATTATGCTAACAAACGAAATCATTATAATACCATCAAAGCTGCATGCGACGAGACAGGGATCACGGTTAGAGGCATTGGGAATGAATTTGGAAATGGAATCAGATTTCCTGAACATATATTAATTGAATACGATATCGTATTCGCAAAAGCAAAAGCTGCTATGGAAGCATTGGCTACCGGAGCTGCTGTCATCTTATGTGATTTCAGAGGATTAGGGGAAATGGTCGTACCGGAAAAATTTGATTATTACAGGCAGTTTAATTTTGGAATGAAGACCCTTGTCCGGCCAATCAAAAAAAAATTGATTATCGAAGAAATTAAAAAATACGATCCTAAAAAAGTATTTCAGTCTGCTGACTTGGTTCATCAACACGCCCATTTCGGTCTGAGCCTGGATAAGATCATTCAATTATACATAACAACCATTCAAAAATATAAAGAGGGAATACGAAACGAATATCAAGGAAGGATAGATCACACGGAAAAGGAGAAGGCAAGGAATATTAAAAGTTTTGGAATAAAAAAATTTGGAAGCAAACTCAATAAACTCTTAGGAAATCCGATCGCCTCATTCAGAAGAAAAATATCACGTACGATTTAACTTTAATCAATGTTACGGACACAGAAATCCATAATAACTTCGCTGATATGAAGATCGCCCCATTCATAATAATCAGTTTGATGACGATGATCCTGCACGCGCAGAAAGTATCTTTTACGATGAATTTTGAAGATGCCAAAGGAA
>CALMKY010000249.1 GCA_937867195.1 uncultured Saprospiraceae bacterium
GCATGTTGACACACATATAAATTTTTGACCATTGGACCCAGGCAGGAGAGCTATTAAATAATTTTAATGATTCTTCACTGATATTCACCACCCAGCTGGCTCCCGTTCGAAGCGGATCAATAATATTAACCAATGGCTGATTTCTGCAACATCTTTGATATTCGAGCCAATACCCGCCTTTTCTAAAGGGCAGACTGACTCTGCCTTTATAGGTCGTTTCGTGTACACACACAGATCGCAGACCTGCAGGAGTACAGAACGTCTCCGTGTTGGGATCCACAAAATTTACTTTATCGAGATGGATCAGGACCTGGCCTTTTACTCCCAAGGATGTAATGATGGCACCATTTGCATCGAAGATTCCGATCGAGGCCGGATCATCAAAATAAGCTTCGGGGTCTCCATTGATACAATCTCTTCTCACCTGCACGGTAATTTCATAAATATCGTCTGAGATGTAACGATACGATATATTGCCTCCTACTATGTGAGTTGCATACGATTTATTGGCAATGATTACCAATACTAAGATAGGTACAGCGACCTTGATCCTATTCCACCATTTTATCAATACATTATTTTTCATGGCTGTCTCCTATTTATTTTTTTTGACATCTACTATTTCCACTCTTCGTTCATTGGATGCACCGATTCCAAATACGGACTGACGGGTATCTTTGAGATTATCAGGAACGCCCTTGGGCGAAGTAAATTCTCCGAATGGTTTTTCTGATATCGCCAATTGTTTATTATCAAGGTATTTGGAAATAATACCACCGCGGTAGCGCAGCAATTCATTTTTCACGCTAAAGATCCTGCGCTGTGAAAGTATGAGATTGTATTTTTCATTTGCACGGGGACTCGCATAACCTTTGAGGAAAATCTCAAAATGATCGCCCCGCTCCATCATACTGATCAGGATATCCAGGAATTTATCGAGATCTTCTCTTCCTTTCTTTAACCGATCATTAAAGAAGTTTTCGTAATTCTGATCCGATTTGCTGATTTCTTCCAGCTTGAGTTTACTTGCCCAGATATCTTTAAACTCTTCTTTTCTTGCATAGTACGGCGGATACGTCTCAGAATATTTCTTATCGGTTCTCGGTTTATACGACCGGATATCCGGTTGGTCATTGTCAAAATAAAGGACCAATGGAAGGAATGAATAAATATCTCCGATATCGAGGTACATATCCTGTTTGATTTTATTTGCTTTTGTTTCTTTGGTGTCGATCGTTGCAGTGGATGGATTATAGCCTTTCTTATTTGCAATGATGCGATATATATGACCCCGAATCAGTGCCGTATGAAAATCATTTGCACTCGGATTTATTTTATTCAATATTACTTTATTCGCATCGGAAATGTCCATAATGGTTACTTCAGTTCCCTGCAATGCTGCCTGGGTCTTTTTGTCGAACGTAAAAACATCCAGCGCAATCGTATCGGTCTCGAGATACATTTTTTTATCGAGATCTATAGATTTGGTCGTTCCATATGTAGAGACCGTCGTCGAGTCTGGTCTGTACCCTGGTTTAGAAGCCACTACCTGGTAATCGCGATTGCGATCCAATACAGACTCAAACGTATTGCCATCCGGATTAAGTAAGACGATATCAGGAAGATTGGGAAGTGTCAGATTTTTTATTCTGATGGTAACACTCTTCAAAGGATCCAGCGTATTCTTGTCAAAAGTAGTTACGTGTAATTTAATGATGATCGGCTCCACCGACACATCATAGATATCGTAACAACATGCTTCATGCAAAGCATCCAGGTATTGAGATCCGACGCGATTGCTTGACATGAGTCCTTTTTTACCATCTGCTGAGATCGTGTAATAAATATCGTGGTAGCTGCTGTTGATGGGTACTCCCATATGTTCGACTTCGAGCCAGGTACCTTTTTTATTAGCTGCTTTATACACATCGTAGCCGCCAAGGCCTATTCGACCATCGGTGCTGAAATACAGTTCATTCGCGCTATGATCGTAAAATGGGGTAATGTCGTTCTCAGCGGTATTGACAGCAGCCAGGTTTTGAGGAGTGCCGAAAGTGGTATCGCCTTCGACCGTTGCATACCATATGTCCAGTTTGCCTTTACCTTCTTTGCGGTCTGATACCCAATACAATATTTCTTTTTGACTAATGGGATCAAGCCCGACATTGGGTTGTGTACTGGTGTATCCGTCAACATTGATGGGATAGGGTAATTTTTTTGCATCGCTGTATCCTGTGGAAGTATAATCGCGGTAATAAAGATCGCACCGGATATCACTGGCATTGAGGTATTCGCATAAAGTATAATACATGCGGTTGTTTTTGCTATTGATCGCGGTATGCGCTGTATGCTGTGTCGGGTTGTTGATCGTGTTGATGCTCTCGTTATTAATTCCTTTAACATTCAACAATAAATTGGAGTATGTTTTATTGGGGTATATTTTACTATTTGGCTTTTCAAACCGCAGGGATGAATAGATGATGCTGTCCCCCTGGCGAACCGCTCCAAATTCAGAATATCCGGTATTGATTTCATCTCCTAACCTGGTTATCTTAATGTCCTCCATCGTGCGATTGATCTGATCGATGGACCAATCACAGGCTTTGATTTCTTTATCTGATTTTTGGGTTAAATAAGCATCTTCACCTTTGTTCTCTGTGACGTACATCGAATAACCTGATTTGGCTTCTGTATATTTGCCAAGTGCTTGCTGCATCTGTGCCAGGTAAAATTTGTCAGCCGAGTATTTATCTTTTTTATCCGCTGAGATTACTTTTTCATACAGTGCTTCAGCGACTTTATAGGAGTTGAGTAAGCGGGCAGATTCCGCCGCAGCATGTATTCTTTCCAGCTTCGTACTGTCAAATTCAAGAGCATTGAGATTATAGACTAATGAAGAATAATAATCTTTCTTTGCAAATGCATCGTCGGCCGCTTTGGTAAAAGCTTTCAGGGTCTGGGCATGAATGAAACTACCCATTAGGAGCCCACTCATGATCAATATTACCATTCTATTATATTTCATACACTTCATGCTGTCTGGTGATTAAAAGATGGGGCAAGCTTTGAATTGACTCAATGGCTTCACTTTGGTAATAATATAGGTGACCGATATTTCAGGTCCACCCTTATGAGAAGTCACGACATTCCACGGGGATGTATTGATATCATAACTGATACC
>CALMKY010000250.1 GCA_937867195.1 uncultured Saprospiraceae bacterium
ATGATCCTCACGGTCCAACTCACGATCCCAAAAATATCCTTTGGGTAAAAAAGGAATTGTCCGACGAGGAAAATTTGCTCTCCAATCAATGGGAACTTATTAAGCAAAAACTTTTATCCATCAGATCCAGGCGCGTCCCTCCCCAGACCGATACCAAAGTCATTATATCCTGGAATGCGTTGCTTTGCATTGGATTGATCGACGCATTTGATGCGTTTGGTGATCAAAACTATTGGAAAGAAGCGCAATCGTTACTTGATGTATTAGATCAAACTATGAATGCAGATCATATGCTGCATCAGGTGGATGGAGATATCCCTGCTATGTTGGACGATCTGGCTTATACCATCACCGCATATATCCATGCTTACCGATCTGGTGGAGATTATAATTATTTAAGAAAAGCAATGATCTTGACAGAAGTATCCTTCACGACATTCTATGATTCAAAAACAAAGGCTTTTAATTATTCTTGTCAAAAAGATCTAATTGCCCAGGGAGGAGATACCTATGATAATACCATGCCATCTGCCTCGGGATCAATGGCTTATAATTTGATTCAATTAGGGAAGATATCCTCTCAATCAGCCTGGGAAAAATTAGGAAATGACATGGTTTCAAGATTAGCCGGCGCGATCGTCCAATATCCCGAGTCCTTAAGTAATTGGTCTTGTTTACTATTGATGCAAATTACAGGTGGTATGGAAATCAAATTACCAAATGGTTCTAACATGGCTTCTTTATCCAATATATTTTTGC
The DNA here is from genome assembly GCA_937867195.1 of uncultured Saprospiraceae bacterium. Taxonomy (GTDB): domain Bacteria; phylum Bacteroidota; class Bacteroidia; order Chitinophagales; family Saprospiraceae; genus JADJLQ01. Next base: position 760 of record CALMKY010000250.1, read on the forward strand.
CCAACCCGATCATTTCCTATCAAAATGAAAATGAAGAATATATACTTTGTCATAAGTTTACCTGTGAAATGCCTTGCCATTCAATTCATGAATTTCGTTTACTTTTAGGTAAGCATTATTCCATTGAAAGTTAAATATTGGCATATATTGATTTTGTTTATACCAGTTGGATCAGTGATCTCTCAGGAAAGCAATCAATATTCTCTGTTTATGTTGCAAAAATATGCCCTCAATCCCGCATTTGCCGGACTTGAATCATCCCTCAGTGTTACCGGGGGGTATCGTTCTCAATGGCAGGAATTGCCCGGGTCTCCTTCCAGCAAGATCATAATGGCACAGATGCCTTTGTATTATTTAAATGGTGCCGGAGGTATTAAGATCGAACAGGAATCATTCGGAGCCGAGAGCACCGTGAGAGGGATGATAAGCTATAATTATGTGTACCACAGCCAGATAGGATTGATTTCGGGCGGGCTGGGTCTTGGATTTATTCAAAAATCGGTCGATGGCACGCAATTAAAGACTCCGACCGGAAAATATGAAGGCGGGTTGATATTTCACAATGACGATATATTGTCAAATAATGATCTAAAGGGAATTGCTCCGGCTTTTCAGGCAGGCGTTTACCTGGCCCAAGATCGTTTTGAAGGAGGCATCTCCATCGAAAATTTTCATTCCCCCAAGATTGGATTTAATCGATCCAATGCTTATTACAAAATTTTTCCCCGGTTGAATATTTATGGAGAATATTTATTTGATCTTAATGAGGACATTACCATTACACCCTCCCTGCTGATTAAAACGGATTTCAAAAAAGTCCAAACAGAAATCGCCGGAATGGCTGCGATCAATCAAAAGATTTATGGAGGTTTGGGTGTAAGAGGTTATAGCAATACCACTTTGGATGCTTTGATGATCGTCGGTGGAATAAAACTCAGTGAAAACTTAAAAGTATATTACAATTTTGATATTACGCTTTCATCTTTAAGAACGGCACATCAGGGCACACATGAAATTTTGTTTAATTATAATCTGCATAAATCCATTGGAAAAGTGCATCAAGAACCTATTATATACAACCCGCGATATTAATAATTTTGCTTTTTTGATACATTTTGTCGTTCCTTCTTTGGAATTGTATTTTTTCCCATATTTTTTTAACGAAAGATTAATGAACATAGGCATGGTTTATGTACTTTGAATTAGCCATTTACGTTAATAAACAGGAGCGGAAGGTTCTTGAAGATTAATGAGTACCAAAATGAAAAATTTTGTAAATAATTAGAAAACAAGAAAGTAACTTTACGCGCTTAAATAATTTGAGCCAGTAATATTAAATTTATAGACAACTTACCTTATGAAAAGAAAAGCCGTTCAATGGAGTTTTAGTGCTCTCTGCTTTTTGGTTTTATCAGCTTGTGGTGGCCACAAGCAAAATGGTTATCTCACAGGAATAAAGAATCGCCCTAAGTGGAAAGGTATCAATCCGTATGGCATGGTATATGTTCCGTCCGGCACTTTACATGTAGGGCAAAGTGATCAGGATATTTTCTCTCAATACGTTCAAAAACCAAAAGCTATT
>CALMKY010000251.1 GCA_937867195.1 uncultured Saprospiraceae bacterium
ATAATTATTTTGAATCCATTCATACCGTTGATGTAGATACTTCGTTCAATGGTTGGGATGCTTTTATCAACCTGATAAAAGGTACTTCCTATCACGTCACCCGATTTATCTCCGAAGAATTCAATCAAAAACTGATCGAATTACTATCTAAAAACAAATATGATGTCGTACAGTTAGAGACCCTTTACCTGGCCCCTTACATACCTACTATTGAAAAATATTCAGACGCCATCGTATCGCTCAGGGCTCATAATATCGAACACGAAATCTGGGAGCGCATCATAGAGCATCATCCTAATAACTGGCGCAGATGGTACCTGACTCATCTGACCAAACAACTTAAAAAATATGAAGTGGATCAATTTGAAAAATATGATCTTCTGATAGCCTTTACGGACAGAGACCTGGGTAAGTTTAGAAAACTGGGATATCATAATGGTGCGATCACTTCACCCATCGGTATTGAACTCAAACAATACAAGCCCAAAGTAGATGCCCAGGATCGCTTGAGTATTACTTTCATCGGAGCTTTAGACTGGATGCCGAACTCTGAAGCACTCAATTGGTTTCTAAATAAGGTTTGGAAAAAAGTAAATTCCAGACATCCTGATTTTGAATTGCACGTTGCCGGACGCAACTGTCCGGAAGACATAAAAAATCTAAAATTACCAAAAGTAAAAATACACGGAGAAGTCGATGATTCCAATCACTTTATCAGCGAACATCCCATCATGGTCGTTCCTTTATTATCTGGTAGTGGAATGCGGGTAAAAATTTTGGAAGGAATGGCTCTGGGCAAGGTCATCATTACCACTTCATTGGGTTTGGAAGGAATCCCAGCAAGTCATCAGGAAAATATATTGATAGCCGATACACCTGAGCAATTTATAGAATGGATCGATTATTTACAGGCTCATCCGGTCGAAATAAAAAGGATAGGTCAAAACGCAGTGGATTTTGTATCCGAAAGATATGATACTTATAAAGTAGCTGCGGGTCTATTGGAAAAGTACAGGTCTTTGCAAGTCTCGGGTTATCATCACAAACCTTCTCATCACGCCGGATAGGTTGTGAAATTAGTAGTCATCAGCTCTCGATTTCCCTGGCCTTTAGAAAAAGGTGATAAACTAAGGCTTTATCATCAAGTCAGGTATTTATCTAATGATTTTGAAATTTGTTTGATTGCACTTCATGACGTTCCTGTCAGGGATGAAGCAATATCAAAACTAAAGCCTTACTGTAAAGAAATACATCTATTACCGATAAGTAGGATAGATGCAATCTTTAATTTGTTCAGAGGTCGTTTGAACGGACTTCCGGCACAAGTAAGCTATTTTTATAAACCTGGTTATCAATCCAGGGTAGATAAAATAATATCTGATTTTAAGCCAGATCGTGTGTATTGTCAATTGATCCGGGTAACAGGATATGTCAAAGAATTTACGATCCCAAAAACCATTGACTATATGGATTGTATGAGTCTGAGTGTTCTCAAGAGAGCATCAATTGAAAAAGGTTTAATGCATTTATTGTGGAAGAATGAATCCCGCCGAACCGCTCAATATGAAAAAGAAATCTATTCATATTTTGATCACCATACAGCAATATCCCAGGCTGATGCAGACGCCATCGGTTTCAAACACATTCAAATCATACAAAATGGTATAGATGAATCGTATCTTAACCAATTATGGCCTTCTGAAAGAGATATCGACCTTTTATTCCTGGGGAATCTTTCTTATTTTTCTAATGTCCATGCAGTGCATTTTTTGGTGAATGAAATACTCCCTTTAATCAATATGCCAGCATCAAAAATTATTATTGCCGGTGCCCATCCCGGTAATTCAATTAAAAAAATAATCAATAAACATGTTCACATCGAACTCATGGCAAATCCCATAGATGTCAAATCTATTTATGCAAGGTCAAAAATATTCATTGCACCAATAAGTTTAGGAACAGGTCAACAAAATAAGATCCTGGAGGCACTTGCATGCGGATGTGCTGTCATCACCAGTCCTGAAGTAAATCAGGGATTGAAAATACCATCTGAATTTATCAGGATAGCAAATAATGCCAATGAATATGCTCTTCAAGTATTGGAGTTAATGGATACTTATCCTTACAAGAATTCTTCCAGGCTAGATGCAAAATGCTGGGTTCAGGATCATTTTAGTTGGGAAAAGAATTCGAAAAAATTAATCGACCTGATCAGTGATTCAAGCCGGTGAACCGTTCCGAACCGATGAAATAAATTGATTTACCTTGGTTTTAATTTCATCTTGCTTTGCTTTATCCAAGGTCTGAATAAATGCACTCCCGATAATGGCTCCCTGCGCAAATCCACAGGCTTTGTCAAAAGTGGTTTTATTCGAAATACCAAAACCAATTAATCTGGGATTCTTAAGCTTCATATGTTCGATTCTTGTAAAGTATTCTTCCTGTTCCGCATCGATATTGCTTTTGGCTCCCGTGATGGCATTGGAAGATACCATATAAATAAATGAATTGCTGACAGCATCGATGTGCCGGATGCGAGCTTCCGGGGTCTGAGGCGTAATTAAAAAAGAAATATTCATATCGTACCGGTCGAATAACTCCTTGTAATGCTTTTCAAATTCCTCCACGGGAAGATCAGGAATGATCATGCCATCGACCCCACTATCCTTTGCTTTAGCCATAAATCGCTCTATTCCATATTGCATAAGTTGATTAAAATATCCCATCATGATGAACGGGATAGAAGATTTCGTCCTGGCATCTTTGATTTGATTAAATAAAAGACCCAGATTCATGCCATTTCTCAGCGCCTGCGCGCTACTGGCCTGGATCGTCGGACCGTCTGCCAACGGATCGCTGTACGGCATGCCTATTTCGACCAAATCAGCACCTGCTTCCGTAAGGGATTGGATGATCGCCACGGTGTCCTCCAAATGTGGATGACCGGCGGTAAAATAAATATTGAGTATATTATTTTTTTTATTCGCAAAAAGCAGATTGATCCGATTCATATTTTGTCTAAATATTTCATATAGGTCGCGAGATCTTTGTCTCCACGACCTGATAAACAAATCACGATATTTTCATTGGGTCTGTAACTCATGACGTCTAATGCAGCCAGTGCATGTGCTGATTCGAGAGCCGGAATAATACCTTCTAATCTCGTCAATAAAAATGCTGCTTTCACTGCATGATCGTCTGTAATGGAGATAGCCTCTGCCCTACCCGATTTAATTAAATGAGCATGTAAAGGACCTATCCCCGGGTAATCAAGACCGGCCGATATCGAATGAGGTTCTACAATCTGACCATCCACTGTTTGCATCAAAAGGGTACGACTGCCATGGATGATACCTTCTGTCCCAAGAACACTGGTTGCTGCACTGCGACCGCTGTGTATTCCTTCACCGGCAGCCTCCACCGCTACCAATCTTACGGCACGATCATCCAGGAAATGATAAAACGCACCCGCTGCATTACTACCTCCACCTACACATGCCACGATAGAATCCGGCTTATCTGCGTCAATGTATTCAGGCAGCTGCTGCCTGATTTCTTCACTTATGATGCTTTGGAATCTGGCAACCATATCGGGGTATGGATGCGGACCCACGACCGATCCGATGATATAATGTGTGTCCGCAGGATTTTGAATCCAGTCACGAATGGCTTCATTGGTTGCATCTTTCAATGTTTGCGATCCACTCGTTGCCGGTACCACGGTTGCTCCCAACATTTTCATACGGGCGACATTCGGAGCTTGTCTTTCGATATCGACTGCTCCCATGTATACGATGCATTCTATATTTTTTAAAGCACATACGGTTGCGGTCGCCACACCATGTTGACCGGCGCCTGTTTCTGCAATGATTCTTTTTTTGCCTAGTCGTTCTGCCAACAAGATCTGGCCAATGGTATTATTGATTTTATGCGCGCCTGTATGATTTAAATCTTCACGCTTGAGAAAAATCCTGGCACCGTATTTTGAAGAAAATCTTTTCGCTTCATACAGCGGGCTGGGCCGGCCGACATAATTTTTCAATAAATCATTAAATTCTTTTTTAAAGGATGGATCATTTATAATATCGAGGTAGCGATCGCGCAACGTCTCGACATTATGTTGCAACATTTCAGGTATATAAGCCCCGCCAAAATTGCCATAAAAACCTTTTGTATCAACTGCGTAACTCATCGACAAATTTTTTAATCAATAATAAATCCTTTTTGCCGGGTGCATATTCAAACCGGCTATTGATATCAATACCAATGCACGCCGGATGATTAAAATACCTGATTTCATCCATATGTTCATATCGGATCCCTCCGCTCAATAGAAAAGGGGTACCCCCTTCATAGTTTTTTAACTGGTCCCAATCGAATCGAACCCCATTTCCTCCCGGGGCATCCCCCCTGGCATCGAAAATAAATCGATCTGCATATCCATCAAAGTCCAGCACTCTATTAAAATCAAAATGCCGATCTATAGAAAATGCACGAATTACTTCGATACCTCGACTTTGTATCGTAGCACAAATTTCCGGAGTCTCGTCACCATGCAATTGTACAGCATCCAGCATGTATCGGCTCTGGGTAAACATGATTTGTTCGATCGAAGCATTCACAAATACTCCTGTTTTTTTCTTTTCTCCAAATAAAGAGGGATCCAGTAATTCGCTTACATACCTGGGTGAGGTAGGATGAAAAACCAAACCTATGTATTGAATGTCGTAAGCGGATAAGGTCTTGATCTGTAAAGGATCTTTCATTCCGCACACCTTAATTTCCAAATCTGCCTTCATGCGATGCTGTGTTGATGAATGGTCTCGATAAAATAGGTACAGGCCAATCCCGGATCGGGCGATTTCATAAATGTTTCTCCAATCAAAAATCCCCGATACCCATGATCCATCAAGGTAATAATTTCATCCGCTCCCTTTAAACCACTCTCTGAAACCCAAATGGATTCGACCGGTAATCTGGGTACTAATTCCAGCGATCGTTCGATTCCGGTATCAAAAGTCTGTAAATTACGGTTGTTTACACCCAAAAGATCTATACCTTCATTCCATTTATTGAGTTCATCATCAAAATGCAGTTCCATCAGTACTTCCATTCCAAGGTCATGTGCGATCGATGAATAATCCCTGATTTGATTTTTGTCCAGGCATTCGGCAATCAATAAGATTAGATCGGCCCCGATGGACTTGGCTTCATAAATCTGGAATGGATCGATAATAAACTCCTTTCTCAGAATCGGAATATTTAAGAATGGTCTTGATTCCAGGACATCTTCCATCGTCCCTCCAAAATATTTTTCATCGGTCAAAATAGAACAGGCGGATGCACCTGCTGATTGATACGATGATACGATATCCTTTGCTACCGCTTGTTCCCGGATAGTTCCTTTGGATGGCGACTTCCTTTTAAATTCAGCGATGATACCTGCCTGTTTACGAAAAGACTTTTTTAGTGAAATGCATTCTCTTTGGTAAAGATCTGTTGATTGCAATTCTGTCAATGAAGTAGATAATTTTCGTCTTTCTACTTCAACTCTTTTATCGGCGATGATTTGATCCAATATCGTCATGCTGCAATTTCGATTAATTTTTTGAATGTCCTGGAGGCTGCTCCGCGTTGAATGGTTTCCTTTGCTTTTTGTATTCCATCCTGAATAGAAAGACGGGCATCGATCGTACTGATGGCCAAACCTGCATTGGCATAGACCGTTTCTTGCTGAGCTTGAGTTCCAATGCCGTGGATCACGTTATGAAAGATGGTTGCAGCATCTTCCTTTGTATGCCCACCAAAAATAGACTCGGGAATGGTTTTGTTTAATCCGAGATCCTGAGCACTCAGAATCAGATCTTTGCCATTCATTTTTATTTTAACATCGCCGGTCAGTGAGATCTCATCATAACCATCCAAAGCATGCACGACAGAAAACCGTTTGTCTTCAAGATTTTGAAAATAATAAGCATATAGCCTGGCCAATTCATTATTGAAAACTCCAGCCATTTGATTTTTGGGTCTGGATGGATTCACCAATGGACCCAGCATATTAAAAAACGTTTTCACTCCCAGCTGTCTTCTGATAGGACCTACAAATTTCATAGCAGGATGAAACAAGGGCGCATGAAGAAAACAGATATTAGCAACTTCCAATTGCTTTTTTAATTTATCGACATCATTCGTAAATTTATATCCGAGTGCTTCTAATAAATCAGATGAGCCACAACTACTGCTGACACCATAATTACCATGCTTAGTGACTTTGTAACCGGCTGCGGCTACTACAAAAGAGGATATCGTAGATATATTAAATGTATTTTTTCCATCGCCACCTGTACCACATAAATCGATTGTATTCATACCATCTAAATCAACGGGAATGCAAAGTTCCAATAATGCATCCGCAAAGCCCCGCAATTCGTGTTCAGATATGGGTCGCATCAGGTAAACCGTAATAAAAGAAGCCACCTGCGCTTCATTATAGATACCTTTAGAAATATTCATCAATACTTCTTTGGCCTGCGGGCGGTCGAGCGTTTTATGTTCGAAGAGATGATTTAAAATCTTTTTCATTTATCCCTTCGGTCATATCCGTTTTGATAAATCCTGGCGCTACACAATTAGCCGTAATCCCACGTCTGCCTACTTCTTGCGCTAAGGATTTAGTAGCGCCTATTACTCCTGCTTTAGATGCTGCATAATTGGTTTGACCCATTTCGGCCATCATACTGTCGGGCAGTAATTTAAGTTGTTTACGGCCTGTAATAGGAACTTTAGTGCACGA
>CALMKY010000252.1 GCA_937867195.1 uncultured Saprospiraceae bacterium
ATATTCCGGTGGGTCGGGTAACGAATTATGGAGCCATCGCAGATTATCTGTCTCTTGGATCCGCTCGTATGGTGGGCTGGGCACTCAATCATTGTCATGATATGAAAGATGTACCGGCTCATCGGGTAGTCAATCGACTCGGTGAATTAAGCGGTCGAGTACATTTCAAACCTCCCTCATCGATGGCAGGAAGACTTAGGAAAGAAGGCATCCGGGTGAAAAAAGATAAAGTCGTAGACTTTGAAAAATTATTTTGGCATCCGAAAGAAATGAAAATAGGATAGAATTTATCCTGCACAATTAGACGAATACAGTTTCAATTCACTTTATATATCGTCCAATCGTAATTTGGCCTTTTGCAATTTGTATTATCGATCGATGTTCATCTTAATCTTTCTTCCCTTATACATTTTGCCATCAATCGCCTTAACCATTTTATTGGCATGAGAAGCTTCGATTTCGAAAGTCGTATTTAGATTTTTCATGTCGATTTTTCCTAAAACTTCTTTATTTAAATTGCTTCCATCTAATATGAATTGCAGGAAAGCTGCTTTGTAAAATCCATCTTTTTGGCCGAGATTTACAAAAATTGTTTTGTAATTTGACTTTGATCCAAAGGATTTGAAATCAACTCGGTCGCTTCTGCGATCTTCATTTCGATCAGATCTGCCTTTCTTTGGTTTGCCTTTGTCTTTATCTCTTGCACCCTTGATAGCGATGTTTAAATCCACCGCATTCTCATAGTAATGCAAGAAACGATTAAACTCAAATGCGATCATTCGCTGCAGGATTTCCTCTTTTGTTATTGATTCAAATTTTTCCTTTAAGTCCGGTAAATAAGTTTCATAATCACCGTGCGTTATATCCGCCTGCATCATTTTATCCATAAAATGGAAAAACTGCTTGCGGCAAACATCTCGTCCGCTGGGGATATCGAGCCTATGGAATGAGGATTTTACAAATTTCTCAATCTGATCCATTCGGACCTTTTCTTTAGGAGTCACGATGCTCATACATATGCCCCGAAGACCGGCGCGACCCGTACGACCACTTCGGTGGGTGTATACTTCCGGATCATCCGGTAATTCATAGTTGATCACGTGTGTGACCCCTTTGACATCGATGCCCCGGGCGGCTACGTCGGTAGCTATTAATAATTGTAATTGTTTTGTCCTGAATCGATTCATGACTTTATCTCTCTGCGGCTGGCTCAGGTCACCATGCAACGCTTCGATATCATAACCTTCCCGGATTAGTCTTTCGGTGATTTCCTGGGCATCGATTTTGGTACGTGTAAAAATGATACCGTAAATCCCCGGATTAAAATCAATCAATCTTTTTAAGGCTTCATATCGATCATTATGAGTTACCATGAAATACTGATGATCGATGGCTGTATTGATAGCATTTACTTTGCCAATTGTGACCTCCACCGGGTTAGACATAAATTTCTTGGAAACGGCTCTCACTTCCGCAGGCATCGTGGCGCTGAACAGCCAGACTTTTTCACGGTTAGGCGTATGAGCCAAGACATACTCGATATCTTCTCTGAATCCCATATTCAACATCTCATCAGCTTCATCGAGAGTGATGTATTTGATGCGATCCAATGGTAAAGCTTTTCGTTCAATGACATCGATGAGACGACCAGGAGTAGCGACTACGATTTGGGCACCTTTTTTGATCTCTTTCATTTGATCCACGATGGACGCTCCGCCATAGATGGCCACGATATTGATTCCCTGCTTGTATTTTTTATAGGAAACCAGGTCCCTGGTAATCTGCATGCAAAGTTCTCTTGTGGGACAGACGATTAGAGCCTGAGCGTGTTTCTGAGATGCGTCGATCAATTGCAATAATGGCAATCCGAAGGAGGCAGTTTTTCCTGTGCCAGTCTGGGCTAAGCCGATAAAATCGGAAGGATTGTCCAGCAAGATAGGAATAGCTTTTTGTTGGATTTCAGTAGGTTCATTAAATCCTAAATCAGCGATAGCCTGTAATAATTTTTCTTCAATTCCTAATGTTTGAAATGAATTCATTGTAAAGTTTAGATATTTAAATAATTTTTGATTAAAGAGTATGAACACCAAATTCAATTGATTATCATACCCCTTGTGTAGTAATTTTTCCCAGGTAATAGCTATTCACTAGCTTTTATATATTGGCCTTTCGGGAAATGATTTTTATACTTATAGTTTAATTGCCTATGATTGACAATCTATAAAGACCAATAAAAGCAAAACCTCGTTGTGTTAAGGTTCAATTTTAGGAGTCAGAGGCACCCACCTCATTAAAAAAATACTATTCTCCGTAATTCCGGCGCAAAGATAGTCAATGAAAGCTCAATAGAGGGCATTAGTAAAGGGGTTAACCTTATCTTTGCAAATCGTTTTAGATGGAGAGCGCATATCCTTATGTTTACACATTTTCATATATTCTTCTTTTATTAAAATCATTTGTATTAAATCCTAATGCCCCTGACCCCTGAAGGGGAACCTTACGTTAGTCAGATTGCTAACAATATTCAGCAACTATTTATTGAACAGAAATTGTTCTGACGAATAAAAAATAAGAACTGATCTCAAAGGTGTGGTTCCCCTTTAGGGGTCAGGGG
>CALMKY010000253.1 GCA_937867195.1 uncultured Saprospiraceae bacterium
AAGAAATGGTGAGGATTCCTGAATTTCATGATGATGACAAAATCTTTAGAAGCAAGACCATGGCCCAATTGGGTATACAAAGAATATAAGTAAGGGAAAGCCAGAATGAATACGAGGCTGGTCATTTTCCATCGGTCAGGTGGAATGGCAAAAAATATAGACAACATAAATAATTGGATTCCGGCTACCGGATGAAAGTAAATCGAAATTCCTGATAAAATTGCGGATAGCGTCCATCTGGATGAATATGAAAACCATAAAGCCCACACCCCTACGGCTTTTGCGATCAGACTGCCACATACCATATTGTAGTAAAGCTCATTTCCTCCCAGGTGGATATGATACAGAAATATAAGTGTGATGCAAACTACCCACCAACTGACGATTTTATTGTCAATAAAATTGTGGCTAAACTGATACAATCCGGCAATGAGGAGTAATGTACATACAGCATGGATGACTAAAAAAGATATTGGCCAGGCGGGATAGGGAATGAAGGCGATAAAATGAGCCAATAACCACCTTTCATTGAAATGGTCCGTCATGCATTGGATATAAAAATCGCGAGGATACAAGCCCGGATCCTGCAAATGCCTGGCATAGGGCATAAAATCGATCTGGTCATTCGATCCAAACGTATAGCCATGGACCAAAATCAATATTATGTAAAAGGAGACGAATAGCAGATATTCTGATTTCCATTTTATTCCAAAGTTCACAAATACGAAAATATAAATTAGTATGGTTTTAGTCTATATTATCTTTGCCATGAATGTCTATTACCAGAAAATCAATGCCCGATCTTGGAAGGTCAGATTTAAAAACGAATAAGTTACAACCTCGTCATCCCATCAAAGTAGTTCTGGAAGATATCCGATCAGGTCTCAATATCGGATCTGTATTTCGTACGTGTGATGGATTTAATATGGATGAGATTATATTATCAGGATATTCCGTTACACCACCGCACAGGGAGATCTTAAAAACGGCCCTGGACGCCACCCATTCTGTACCCTGGAGATATGTAGATTCATTAAAGGATGAATTAATCAAATTGAAAGCTCAAGGATACACCATCGCGGCTGTAGAACAAACGCATCAAAGCATCCTGTTGCAGGATTTTAACGTCTTAGATCATTTGCCATTGGTCTTAGTATTGGGCAATGAAGTGCATGGTGTAAATGATGAAACGTTGGCCCTGGCAGATATGGGCATAGAAATACCACAAAGCGGTATAAAGCATTCCCTGAACATCAGTGTTTGTGCAGGTGTCGTTTTATGGCATTGTTTTCAGGCCATGCTTCGAACTGTCCGCTAGTTTAAATGAATATTACTCATTATTTTTATAGCAGATTTTTTAATTCGATATGAAGCAAATCTTTCTTTTTCTATTCCTGATCTGCAACCTGGTCCTTGCAGCACAAAGTCTCAAAGGAAAAAAAATATTACTCTATACCAAAAACGGCGCCGGATATGTTCATGAAAACATACCGTATGCCTTGAAATGTTTTGACTCCTTGAGCAGGATGTATCAGTTTACATTAATAAGCTCGCAGGATTCGGCTTATTTTACAGATAATAATTTAAAATCTATCGATCTGATCGTTTTTGCCAGTACCAATAACGATGTATTTGCTTCCGATGCTCATAAATTGGCTTTTAGAAAATATATTGAATCGGGTGGTTCATTTTTTGGTATTCATTCGGCCATCGGTACTGAAAGAAAATGGACCTGGATGAAACAAATGATGGGAGGATCCTTTGCCTGGCATCCTAAATTTCAACCATTTAAATTATTAAAATTAAATGCAGGTCATTTTACCAACCGGCATCTGGCCTCTGAATGGATTAAAAAAGATGAATGTTATTTTAATAAAGAATTGTATCCGGGATATACTACGACCCTGGTTGTGGATTTACAATCTTTAAAACTGGATAGTACTGAAACCATTAAATACACTCAATTTCGAAATGGATTTGACAGGTATATGCCCATCTCCTGGGAGCAGAATTTTGATGGAGGCAGAATATTCATGACGACCCTCGGACACGATAAAACGGATTATTCAGAAAAAAATTTTACTACTTACCTGGTAGATTGTATGAATTACCTGCTTAAGGACTATAAACCTAAAGATCTGTCTAAAGCTTATGCCACCCGATTTGATCAAGTTGTAAATTTTCTTAAATGAAATTTTCTTTTATAATAGCATGCGTTTTTATTTTAGCAAAAAGTGCCGCGCAATGTCCTAGACTGGTTTGGTCTGATGAATTCAATGGTCCGACGTTGGATTTGAATAAATGGTCGTTTCAGACCGGTGACGGTTGTGACATGAACCTTTGCGGGTGGGGAAATAATGAATTGGAGTATTATACAAATTCAACCGACAACATAAGTGTCAATAATGGCTTACTTTCAATCAATGCCCGGAGGCAGACCATTAATAATAGAAATTATACCTCAGGTAAAATATTGACGAAGAATAAATTTGATTTTAAATACGGATACATCGAAGCCCGTATGAAACTTCCGACAGGAAAAGGTATGTGGCCCGCATTTTGGATGCTTCCAACAGACAATGTATACGGAGCCTGGCCTACCAGCGGTGAATTGGATATTATGGTTTGAGATTTCGACGCAGCCTTGCGTTGATATGGATTTTTCATAATAAACGACTTCAATATTAGAATGATTATCGTGGCACATGATAAATCAAGCTTGAAGTGATTACAATGAATTGGTTTTTAAGATGTTGAATTATGGTGGGCGCTGACGGGATCGAACCGCCGACATTCTGCTTGTAAGGCAGACGCTCTACCAACTGAGCTAAGCG
>CALMKY010000254.1 GCA_937867195.1 uncultured Saprospiraceae bacterium
TATAAAGAAGAAGAGGGAATGGCCTTTATCGTATTGTATTATAATTATGAATACCCCGGATTTAATGATCATTTAAGATCCATCTATCATTCCAAACCGAAGTAACGACACTATGTTTATTTATAATATTACGCTTAATATGGAAAGGCCCATCGAAAATGAAGCATTATCCTGGGTCAAGGATGAATACATACCTTTTTTGATGCAGGTGGGATTATTTCACGAATTTCAATTTTGCAAATTAAAATTTTCTGATCAGGAATCTCCTGCATATGCCATACAACTCTATTGTTCAAAAGAAAATAAGATGAATGAATTATTGGATCTGGAAAAATATCAATTATTGGATCCGGTGATGCATAAATGGGGATTGCAAATCATGCCCTTTGCCTCTATTTTGGATATTATTGAGCCGGCATACTTATCATTTATAAATAAGAATTAGTTTCGTAAATTGTTAGGGATGCATCGGGATGTATGAATAATGCATTATGAACTGCTTATAACCGTGTTCACTATTTTTTCAAAATCCTTTACGAGATTCCCGCATTTTCCGATCGAATTGATTTTATTCAGGCTATACATTGGATACTCCATTTTTTCTAATTCATTTTTGGCTAAATAGAAAAATGAATAAATGATTTGATGAGATAAAATCTGTTTGTTCGATAAAAATGCTTTGTCGGTTAGTATTACTTCGCCCAATTCTTTTTTAATTTTACGTATGGAAGGTTTTGAAGAGTCCTGGGTTTCGACCATTGGAAATTCGTACAAACCGGTCCAGATATCCTTTCCTGTCCGTTGATTCATCGCGAGATGATTCTTTTCATTTTTGATGATAAAATAATGAAAGAACCGGTCTTTCTTCTTTGACTTGATTTTAGCCGGAGGCAAAGTATGTACCGCATCCTGATTAAACGCATAGCAATTTTTATTTAATGGGCATTGACTGCATTTAGGATTTTGGGGAGTACAACATATAGCCCCAAAATCCATAATGGCCTGATTGTATCTGGCTGGTGAGGAAATATCCAATAATTGATCTGCAATCGATTGAAAATATTTTTTATCGGATGCGGACACCATTCTTCTGTTTACTCCTAAAAACCGGGATAAAATGCGGTGAACATTGCCATCCAATACTGCGTGGGGAAGGTTGAATGCAAACGAAGATATAGCTGCAGCCGTATAAGAACCTACGCCTTTTAAGCTTATAATTTCCTGATAATTATCTGGAAATTTGCCTTGATATTTATTCAGAATCATCGCAGCACTGACATGAAGATTTCTGGCGCGTGTATAATAGCCTAGCCCTTCCCATGCTTTCAATACTCTTGAGATGGGTGCCCTGGCTAAAGATATTATATCGGGAAACTGATTAATAAATTTTAAATAATAATCCCATCCCTGTGCCACACGAGTCTGTTGCAATATGATTTCAGAGATCCAGATTTTATAAGGATCAGCGATGGATTTCCATGGCATGGGTCTTGGATTTTGATCCGACCACCGATACAGTGCGCTTTGAAAGAAGCGTTTAACTTTTAATTCTAATTTGTCCAATTGAAAACACTACTATGCGATCGAACTGTAATTAGGAGATTCTTTAGTAATCGTAATATTATGAGGATGACTTTCATGGCGACCCGCACTCGATATCTTCACCATCTTTGCCTTTTGCAGATCTTTGACAGTACGAGCACCACAATAACCCATACCTGCACGCAGACCACCGATATTTTGGGTCATGACCTCAGATAGCAATCCCTTGTAGGGTACACGACCTTCGATACCTTCGGGGACTAGTTTTTTGATATCATCCTCTGCATCCTGGAAATATCGGTCTTTGGATCCCAGTTGCATTGCACCGAGAGAGCCCATACCACGATAGGTCTTGAATTTTCGACCTTCGTATAAAATTGTTTCACCGGGGGCTTCTTCAACACCAGAAAAAAACCCCCCTGCCATAATCGTACCCGCTCCTGCCGCCAATGCTTTGACGATATCACCGGTATATCGAATACCACCATCCCCGATCACCGGGACACCGGTATGAGCAATGGCTCC
>CALMKY010000255.1 GCA_937867195.1 uncultured Saprospiraceae bacterium
AAGCTCGCAAGAGATTATGTATTATTGGATAATTTTTATGTAGACGGCGAAGTCAGCGCTGATGGTCATAACTGGAGTATGGGTGGTATAGCGAATGATTATCTCGAAAAAAATTGGGTGGTAAGTTATGGAGGTCGTGGTGGTGAATATGATGCCGAAGGTACCCGGGCGATTGCTAATCCTAAAAAAGGTTTTATCTGGGACTATTGTAAACGCGCCGGAGTCACCTATCGCACCTATGGCGAATTTGCGGATGACTACAAACCTAATTTGCCTTCACTCAAAGATCATTTTTGTCCATTTTATACATCCTGGGATCAGACGGTCAGAGATACTACCCGGGCCAATCAATGGAAGCGCGATCTTGATGATTTGATTGCTAAAAATCAGGTACCTCAATTAAGTACTTTACGCATCATCAATGATCATACAGAAGGGCTTCGTAAAGGAAGACCATCTCCTTTTGCCCATTGTGCTGATAATGACTGGGGCGTGGGTATGTTTGTAGATTATTTATCGCATTCTCCGATCTGGAATCAATCGGTGGTCTTCATTCTCGAAGACGATGCTCAGAATGGATCAGATCATGTCGATGCTCACCGGAGCACGGGGTATGTAGTGGGTCCATATGTAAAAAGACATTTTGTAGATCATACCATGTATTCCACGACATCGTTTTTGAGGACAATTGAATTGATTTTGGGGTTGCCGCCCATGAGTCAATACGATGCGGCTGCCACTCCATTGTTCAGATCATTTACATCGACTCCGGATTACACACCGTACACCGCGATTCCTGCCCTATACGACATCAATGATGTAAATATTGTTGAAAACAACATTCAGCGCATGAGCGAAACACTGGATTTTACCAAAGAAGACCGCATACCGGATTTATTATTCAGCGAAATCATTTGGAAAGCAGTCAAAGGCGAACACAGCATCATGCCGGCTCCGAGAAGATCAGCTTTTTTAAAATTGAGTGATCGGAAAGAGGATGACGACTAAAAATGCATACAATACTTATTTCATTATGGAAAAACATTCTGCCTCTTCATCATTGTATGCAATCCATGAGCAATGAGCTGCTTCGGATACAATAATATATTCAGTAATGTTTTTTAAATAGGCTATTCAAAATTAATTTTACAGCTTGCCAAAAAATAAATACATTAGACGGGACAACCGAGTAATTAATGAAACGAAGAAAATTTATTCAATCTACTGCTGCAATGGCTACCATACCTTCCATCCATATTCTGACCGACAAAAGTAAAAAAGAAGACCCGGCCATCCTGGGTCATAACACTCATAAATATAAAGTGGTCAAAAACTGGGGACTTCTCGACGCGGGTAAAAATCCGGTCAACGACTGTCATGAAATGGTGGAAGATGCCAAAGGAAGGCTCATCATGGTAGGTAACGAAACAAAAAATAATGTAATCATCTACGATAAATCCGGAAAATTACTGGAGTCCTGGGGCAATGATTATCCGGGGGGACACGGATTAAACATCAGTAACGAAGGAGGCGAACAGTTTTTATTTATCTGTGACCACGAAAGGAATCAGGTTATCAAAACCGACCTCAAAGGGAAAAAAATTTTGGTGATCGATTATCCCAAAGAAACCGGTGTATACGCATATCCCTCCCAATTCCATCCGACCGAGTCTACGGTCAATCCAGTCAATGGGGATATCTATGTGGCTGATGGCTATGGATCGAATTACATCATCCAATACGACAGCAAAGGGAAATACATTCGGCATTGGGGAGGTAAATCAGATGAATACAGCAATGATAAATTTGATTGTTGCCATGGTATCCAATACGATGGACGGACTAAGCCCGGCGCTACGTTATTGATTACCGACCGGAGACACAATTGTCTTAAACGATTTACACTTGACGGGAAATACATAGAGACATATTCATTGCCAGGATCGTACATATGCAGGCCGGTGATCCATGGAGATTACACGTTTGGTGCCGTATTCAGATCCGGGAATGACGGCTGGAATTATTCAGGTTATCTTCAGATACTTGACAAAAATATGAAGGCCATTTCTACGCCTGGAGGGACCGAACCAGTGTATGTAAATGGAAAACTCCAAAAGCAATTTAAAGACGATGTCACGAATAGTTTTATGCATCCCCACGATGTCTATGTAGACAGCGATGAAAATATTTATGTGCCTCAGTGGAATAGTCAAAAGACCTATCCGGTGAAATTGCAGCGGATATAAATAAAGCATCAATTAAACATGTAAATACGTATAGACTGCACCGAACAAAATATGACTTCTTCGGATCACCCCAGTTTATCAGCTTTCCATTCCTGTAAATCTGTTTCGATATAAATCCATCTCACCTCGTGTGCTTTATTTCGAATCTCTTGTTCAATTTTATTTGTGAGCTTACTGATTTCGGCGGCGGTAAGATCTTGTTTAACTTTTACTTTAAAACATAAAAGGATTTCTCCAGGACCTTGCTGAATGGTAATGCAATTGATTAATTTTAAAATTTCGGAATGAGAATCGACGGTAGTATGCACTAATTTGGTGATGGCCGGATCTGCACTTTCACCGATCAGCAGGGATTTGGTTTTGATAAATAAAAAAGCTGCGACGCTGATTAAGACCAATCCAATGGCTATAGAACCAAGTGCATCGAATCTTCCGTTTCCTGTAAAATATGCCGCGCTCATACTGATAAGGGCGAATATGAGTCCCAAGACAGCTGCCGCATTTTCACCAAAAATCACAATCAGATCTGAATCTTTCGTATTATTGAGGTAAGTGATAAATCCATCTTGAGCGCGACGCTTATTGATTTCAAGGATGTTGGAGAATGTGGCATATCCTTCCATACCTAACGAAAAAATCAAGATGGCCAGGCCCCATCCGATATGATCTACAGGAGAAGGATTTTCTAGTTTTTCGTATCCTTCATAAATAGAAAACAATCCTCCCACAGAAAACAATAACATAGCTACCATGAATGACCAGAAGTACACAGCCCGACCATATCCAAGAGGATGTTTTTGATCCGCGTGATGGTTTGATTGTTTTACTCCGACCAATAATAATAATTGATTACCGCAGTCAGCAAACGAATGAATGGTTTCAGCCAGCATCGCCCCCGATTTGGTCATAAAAGCTGCAAATGCTTTAGCCGCCACAATGGCAAGATTGACTAATAAACTTTGGATAATATGACCAGTACTGTGATCGGATTTTGCTTTACTCATTATACCAGGATGTAAAAATAAAAAGATCCTGCAATCAGCCAGACTGCAGGATCTTTATTATACTTTTTAAGAAGGAATTATCCTTTTAAGAATTCGGCAGAAGCATTAATCTGTATGTCGTCAGATAACATCTGTGCAGGCATACCGGCACCGATCCCGAAATCATTTCTTTTAATAGATCCCCGTACAATGATTCCTATGTTTTTCTTTTTATTCCATGGATTGTCAACCGGGCCATTGATGGTCATCGTCAATGAAATTGGTTTGGTAACACCTTTCAGCGTCAGATCACCCATTACTTTGTATTGATTGCCATTTACTTTAGCTACTGAAGTCGATTTAAAGCTAAACTTAGGGTATTTAGCAAAATCAAAGAATTTATCACCACCCAGATCTTTGTCACGACCTTCGTGACCGGTGTTGATCGAAGTTGCTTCGGCAGTCATATCAATCACTGCATCGCTGAAGTCATCTTTTGCACCCGTGAAAGTAGCGTCAAATTTTCCAAATGTACCGTAGATCTCGGAAAGACCCATATGAGTAACGGCGAACCCAATATTAGCATGTCCTTTATCTAAAGACCATGTAGCAGGAGCCTGTGCTTTAGCGATCATGGTCGCGACAAGCGCAAGAAATAAAAAAGAAAATCTCTTCATTGTATTTAGTTGTTATTAAAGTTTTATCTAAGAACGCGCAAAGGTAAGTCTTGGTTTTTTTTAAAAGGTTAAAGGCATGTTAAAAACTTATGTTAGATTAACTATTAAATCATAGGCTTTCCTAAAGCCTTTTCTTTTTGGATTCTCACATTTTTATCATCCATGATTTATATAAATTCAGTGTTTGCGATCGGTTTTAATTTTTCTATTTTTGATAAACCCAGGAGAATGTATCATTTTTTGAAAATTTATTTTTATTAACCTTATTAGGTTATGAAAGTAAGAAGGTCTTATATAAACAGCGTTTTCCTGGGTTGTTTTTGAAAAATAATTTTCCTCTATTTTTGTCGTTGCCTTCTATTCAATCAAATTTGTTGATCCGCATTTATTTCATAATCATTTTGATGTCAATTGGCAATCCGGTGCACAGTCAATTGAATCAGCGCATAGGAGAATGGAAAAGCTATATGGCTCATAGCAATGGAAATTTTGTGACACAAAGCGATCAATATGTTTTTTTTGGTACCAATGGAGGCATCGTGCAAATCAATAAATCTACCGAAGAAGTCAATTTAATAACCAAAGTAGAAGGATTGAGCGATATCTCGGTCCAGGCATTGGCCTTTGATCCCAAGAATAAAAAACTGATTATAGCGTATCAAAACAGCAATCTGGATATTTATGACCCTGTGGATTTAACTGTGATCAATCTCCCGGATATACTTAACAATACCCGCATTCTTGGAGATCGCATCATCTATCGGATCTATCAGCCACCGGGATCTGACGAAGCCTATCTCGCCTGTGGATTTGGAATTGTGGAACTCAATGTCAATAAAAAAGAATTTGGCTTTACCTCATTTACCGGTATACCTGTTTATGAAACTACGATCTTTAAAAACAAACTGTATGCTGTAACAGAAAGCGGCACGTATACGATACCGTACGATAAAACGCAATATAATCTTAGTGATTTCGGGCAGTGGAGCATTGAAAAAACACTTGGCAACAATTCATTTCAATGTATTCAGTCTTTTAATGACGCGTTGTACATCGGAACCAAATCGAAAATATATCGTTGGGATGGCAATTCGGCACCCATATTGATTGAAGATCTGCCGGGATTTCAAAATCAATATCTTTCGGCTCATAATGGTTACCTGTTGATTGGTTATACATGCAACGATAACTGTGATGGAAAATTATTTGCAATAGACGATCAAAATAAATTAATGAATCTTGAATCATCCTGTGTGCCAAGACCTTTGTATGGCATCGTAGATGAAAAAAAACGCGGATGGTTTGCTGACCGGTTCCAGGCCTTTAGATCGAATCAAACGTTAACGGGACCATGTAACTATAAGTATTTCAATACACCTTTGACTCAGTATTCGACCGACATCGCTCTTGATCATGGAAAAGTTTATATTGCTTCGGGTGGTATCAATGCATCCTATAGTTATTTGTTTAGAGGAGATGGATTCTTTTCGTTTGCAGATGGTATTTGGAGAGTTTTTAATCGTGGGAACAATACCACAATGGCCAATGCCGATTTGGTTGATTTGTATAAACTGGCAATTGATCCCAACGGCTTGTTGTACATTGGTACCTATTGGGGCGGGCTCATGCAGTGTGATATGAAAGACCCTGCGAATCCCATAATTAAATTATTTGATAAATCAAACAGTAGTCTGCAGGGGACGACCGGTGATCTCGCCCGTACCCGGGTAGGCGGCCTGACATTTGATCAAAATGGAAATTTGTGGATGACCAATTATCTTGCTGAAAGGCCGGTATCGGTTTTGAAAAAAGATGGTACCTGGAAAAATTTTTCAACTCCCAGCAATACAACCCTCCTTGCTTGTGCTGCAGATAGTGCAGGTAACCTTTGGTTTTCCTCGGTCAAACAAGGATTATTGGTTATGAATACGGGAAAAGATATTAACAACACCGGCGATGATCGATACAAATTATTTACAAATGCAAACAGTGTCTTAGCTACCAATCTTATTAATGCGATTGCAACCGATTTAGATGGCAGTGTCTGGATTGGTACGGATGTAGGTGTTTATGTATTTGAATGTGGATCCGACGTATTTACAAATTGTACGGGCTCCAAACGCATCGTGGTTCAACAAGACCTCGGCAGTAATCTTCTCGACAAAGAAGATATACAGTGTATAGCAATAGATGGAGGCAACCGGAAGTGGTTTGGTACCCGTCACGGAGTGTTTGTGGTATCTTCGGGAGGAGATCAGCTCGAACATCAATACAATATTGACAACAGTCCTTTGTTTGACAATCTCATTACCGCATTGCGTTATGACGGTACTTCAGGAGAAATGTTTATCGGTACCGGCAGTGGTGTGCAATCTATCCGCACAGAGGCTACTCAGGGAAGTCTCACAAATCAATACAGCGATATTTATGTCTTTCCAAATCCTGTAAGGCCGGAATACAATGGACCGATATCCATACAAGGAATGAGACGAAACAGTCATATCAAGATTACAAATTTTAATGGGCAATTAGTCTCCCAAGGGACCTCCAATGGCGGTACGTACCTTTGGGATGGCCTCGATCTCAAAGGCCGGAAAGTAGACAGTGGGGTCTATATCGTTTGGATCAGTGCAGGTGATGGATTTGAAAGCGCAGATGTAAAATCAGTCAAATTTGCCATCGTTCGATAATACAATAGGCCTTTAAGTTTCTTAAAATGCCCAGAAAGAGGACACAAAGCATTTCTTGAATTTTATCGGATGTATATGATTGAAAATCATGGATTAAAATGTATTTTCTTGCCGTTAACAATGCCATGGGTGACTTATTTCACAGGTATTACATTATATAACGTGTGAGTTAGGACTTATACATGTTTAAAATATAAATTACCAACGAAATGGAATCTCTTGATAGAATAGAGCAATATATATCTGACAAATTGAAATCTGACGAAAAAATGCTTTTTGAAGCAAATCTTGCTTCCGATCCGTCATTACATCAACTGTACCAGGAATCAATTACTCTACGGGATGTCGTGGATCAGAAAATTGAATCCAGCCTCAGATCTAAAATGAGAATATGGGCTAAAGTTACTGAACCAACAAAAGTCATTCAGTTTAAGCCAGTGAGATTTATAAAATATGCAGTGGCAGCAAGTCTCATAGGTTTGGTTTCATTGACTGTCCTTAAATACAATCAAACCCAAAATATTGCCAATACAATTGAGAATGATGTTGTGTACTCACCTACCAGATCTATTGATTCAAATTTTGACGATAATAAAATTGAGGAAGATCAAAAAATTCGGGAATTAGAAAATACACCTACGAGAGAGTCATATAATAAATTATATCGAATTTATATTCATAAAGGCAATTTAGAAAAATCATTGTCAGCTCTCAATAAATTAGGAAATGAAAACTCAGACCTCGAACAGGTCACTGCTATTATTTGTGATTTTAAAAACGGACAAACAAATGCGGCTTTTCATCAGAGGTTAAATACATTATTAAAACGACATACTTTATATGATTCTACACTGAGCAATATCAAATACACATCCGAAGGGTTTTGGTGGAAATTATTTCATCAATAATAGATACTGATAAAAAGCAATTTCGATCTTAAAGAATTGGGATAATATTCTACAATTTATTCAATCAATCGCAGTGCTTCCTTCCTACTTAAAGCGGAAAGTGGATAGGTTTGAGCGACTCGGGATACCCATTCAGGATCTGTACGACTGTATTGCCTTAATGCCCACCCAATTGCTTTTCGCAAAAAAAACTCCTTTGAAGGAACATGCGGTTTGATAGATTCCAATAATAAATCTTTGTCGGTATTTTGTTTATATCCAAGTTGGTGGATGATGGCACTTCTTTGCAACCACATATGATCACTTTGAATCCAGGATCTGACCCTATGATATCGGGTTTCTGGAAATCGTACAAACCATGCTCCACTTACTTTGCCGGCCAACATATCCACGGTATCCCACCAGGATTTAGATACGATGAGTCTTTCTATTAGTTCAATGGTATCATCAGTCCAGTATTTCCTGGCGGACCAAATCATTTCGAGTCCAATGTATTGCCATTCACGCTGCTCATATTCCCAACAGGCAAATAATACATCTGATAAATGAGATGCATCGATCTGTTGCAGTAATTGTTTTTTATATGGAGCTAAAAGTATTTTCCGCTGAGGAGAAGATATACCGTAATAGTCAAACTTTTCTTTCATGTATCGTCGCATGGATCTTGCACGAGACGGATTTTGAACACGGATGAGATTTTTTTCCAATGCATCCAAAGTATCTTTCCAATCGCCATGAATCGTCGAATCCACTATCCTAATTTTTTAATTATTTTCTCTATTCTTTTTTTCTTGGAATCTTTCTCCACATCGTGTAATCGATCATGAAGTGTTTTGATAAATTCCTTTTTATTGGTGGAGTTAATGACAGCGACTGCCTGCTCAGCATACATGGGCAATTGATTGGTGGGAGACTGGGCGAGTCGGTCGATTAGAAACGTAAAAGCATGTTTATTATACTCTTTTATTTTACAGAGTTCGATCAGTATCCCTATACAATGATCCTTTGTAATGACGGATCCACGATCCGCAGTTTCTAAAATTTTAATTAAATTTTTATAAATCCCTTTTGGATTTTCCGGTGTCATATAATGAAGAGCGGTCATCGCCCCCCATTGGAGCCGGTTGTTCTTGCTTTGCAATGTTTTGATAAATACATCCAAGTAGCCGCTAATTAATTTTGGATTTATCGCACCGATTTCATATAATACTTTAATAGAATCGGATTGTATGTCTTTCTGCCCATTTTGCAATAAATCAATGAGCTCTGCCACAGCACTCATATCATTTTTAGTGCAGATAATTTTAGCCAATTCCTGATTGGGAGTCTCGTCCCGGCGGCCTAACGAAGTAGCAAGAAGGGATCGGATCGACATAATTTTACTTATAAATTTAAGAGAGAATACTGAATCTACAAGGAATCTTTTACCCGCGTTTAACCTCATGTTAAATTGAAAAAATACAATTCAATAAAAAAAATTCAATAAAATTATGAGAAACCAATTGGTTGCGTGTATATTTGCTTCAGATTTACAAAAATGGCAACGAAAGCAATCTCCGGACTCTATGCGGGAATATCCGAAAGCGATCAAGTCAACGATTTTATCTGGCAGCTCATTCATCCGATGAAGCCGGTCGCTGAATATCTAAGAACCTTCATTTTGAAGGCAGATAAATCCATCGGGGAGGGTATTTATTGGAACGCCCCTACATTTTACTATACCGGCAAGATGCAGCCATTTAACCAGAAAGAACATAAACGATACATCGTTGGATTTAATTTTTACAAACAAGATACCTTAAGACTCGTTTTTTTGTTTGGAGCAGATGCGGACGATCCCAACCATTTACTTTCCGGGGAATTTAAAGACAAAAGAAAGCTTATAACCTTTAGGTCCATTGAGGAAGTCAAGCGATGTGAACCGGAATTTAAAAAAGTAATTAAAAGTCTAATCAGAAAAATGAAATAAATATGCCAAATAAACCCGTCACCATCCTGGAATATTACGCTCTGTTTCCCAAAGCAATACAAGCACGGTTGCAGCAAGTACACGATTGTATTCAAAAAGCTGCACCCAATGCAGAAGCGGTGATCAGCTATTCGATGCCAGCCTTTAAACAAAATGGCATGCTGGTTTTTTATGCTGCATATAAAAATCATATAGGCTTTTATCCAACAGCAAGCGGAATAGAACATTTTAAAAACGAATTGGGAGATTTGCAATTTTCCAAAGGAGCCATTCAATTCCCATTGGATAAAAAAACCCCCCTTGCGCTAATCGCCAAAATTGTAAAATTTAAAGTAGCTGAAAACGCGGCCAAACAAGAATTGAAAACGAAAACAAAATCTACCGGCAAATGAGGAGAGATGTATTCCAGGCCATCGCCGACCCGACACGAAGAGCTATCCTGACTTTAATATCAGTACACGCCATGACTCCCAACGCTCTTGCTGACCATTTTGACAGTACCCGACAGGCCGTATCGAAACATATAAAAATATTAGTCGAATGTGAACTCGTATCCCAGGAATACTCAGGAAGAGAAATTTATTATCATTTAAACCCAAAAAAAATGAAAGTTGTTGCAGACTGGATAGAGCCCTTCAGAAAAATGTGGGAGAGCAGATTTGCTAAATTGGATACCCTGCTGGAGAAAATGAAAAAGAAATAATTTACTATCATTTTAATAATGTATGACAATGAAAACAGAAATCATTAAAGACCTGGACAACGGCATCTTTGAAATTAAGAGAGAATTTAATGCAGACAAAGCACTGGTATGGCGAACCTGGACCGAATCTGCATTCCTGGATCAATGGTGGGCGCCAAGACCTTGGGCCTGTGAAACAAAAAATATGAGCTTTACTAAAGATGGCAAATGGCTGTATGATATGGTTGGTCCCAATGGAGAACGACATGGAGCTATCCAGATTTATACCGATATTCATCATGAAGAATTTTTCAGAGGTAAAGATGCATTTACTGACACGGATGGTAATATCAATGAAGCGTTGCCGGTAGCGGTTTGGATGAATTTATTTTTCCCCACAGCAAACGGAACCTTGGTTCACACCATAGCAAAATATCCCGATGCAGAAGCATTGCAAACGGTAATCAATATGGGAATGGAACAAGGGCTTCAAATGGCACAAGGTAATTTGGATGAATTACTTGAACAATTGAAAAAATAAAATATGAATAAAGAATTGACCATTCTTGCTAAACCGGGTAGCCAGGAAGTATTCATCAGCCGGGCATTTGATGCGCCTCGCGCATTAGTATTTCAGGCCCACACGGATCCGGACTTGATTGTTCAGTTTCTTGGCCCGGATGATCTGGAGACTAAAATCGATTATTGGGAAATGAAATCGGGTGGTCAATATCGGTATGTGAGTTCACGCGGAAATCAATCCTTTGGTTTTCATGGTGTGATCCATGAAGTAAACTCGGTGGAGTTTTATATTACGCAGACCTTTCAGTTTGAAGGTATACCCGGCAATGAAAATGTAAGTCTTGATTTTTTAATGCTGGAAGAATTACCCGGCGATCGCACTTTATTAAAAATTCATTCCATTTTGCCAAGTGTAATGGCCAGGGATATGATGATTCAGAGCGGTATGGAAAAAGGAATCTCCCAGGGGTATGCACGATTGGATACATTACTAAGTGATTTAAAAAATGGTAGTTGATACTATCCGGGCAAAGGAATTTTCAATGAAAGCCTCCAGGATTACTTCCATGGGCCAGCTATTTTCATTGGCGAAAGCAAATCAAGTCATGTCAATGGATGAATTAAAAAAACTTTTACAACATGCGTCTTACGAAAGCAGAATGGGTGCCATCTGTATAATGGATTTCCAGGCAAGAAATAAAAGGATAACAACAGAACACAGGAAAGAATTATATGATTTATACATTTCCCATCATGCAAAATACATCGACACATGGGATATGGTCGATCGGGGAGCAGCCTATATCGTGGGTGGCTATTTGCATGACAGATCCAGAACCATTTTGTATAAGCTTGCGAAATCACAAATCATTCAGGAGAGGAGGACATCCATCGTCGCAACTTATTATTTTATTCGTCAAAATGATCTCGAAGATACTTTTAAAATCGGTGAAATACTGGTCCATGATAAAGAAGATTCAATCAATAAAGCAGTTGGAAGCTGGATACGGGAAGCCGGGAAAAGAGATCAAAACAGGTTATTCAGATTTTTAGATAAATATGCAGCCACGATGCCTCGAGCTACTCTTCGGTATGCAACAGAAAAACTGGACAAAAAAGCAAAAGCACATTATATGGGTCTTTCTAAAACAATACATAAATCATGATACATAAAATCTATCCTTGCCTTTGGTTTACAGATCAGGCAAATGAAGCCGCGCACTTTTATGCAGATGTTTTTGATGATGTCAAAATAACTTCCAGTAACCCCGTTGTTACAATGCTGGAAGTATCCGGCGAGACCATCATGTTGCTGAATGATAATCGCAATCAGCCAATCAATCCTTCTGTATCTTTATTTGTATTGAGCAATGATCAGGAAGAATTATCAAAATACTGGCATAAATTATCGTCGGGCGGCCAGATTCATATGGCACTCGATCAATATCCATGGAGCAAATTTTATGGAATGTGTACCGATTCGTACGGTGTTTCGTGGCAAATCATGTTGGGAAATATAGGGGATCAGAAGATTGTACCAAGTCTGATGTTTACAAACAATACCAATGGTAAAGCCGAAGCAGCGATCCAGGAATACACAAGTTTATTCCCAAATTCGGCTATAGTTTCTCTTAACAGGTATAATCAAGGGGAAGGCGAGCAGGAGGGAAATATTAAACATGCACAATTTATTGTCAATGGCTTTTGGATGACTGCCATGGATAGTTCGGGAGATCATTCTTTTGATTTTAACGAGGGTGTCTCGTTTGTGGTGAATTGTGATACACAGGAAGAGATCGATCTTCTGTGGAATCATTTTACCAAAAAAGGTGAGGAAAATATGTGTGGGTGGTGTAAAGATCAATTTGGCGTATCCTGGCAAATCGTACCTTCCATTCTTGGCAGCTTGATGTCGGATCCAGCCAACGCCGGCAAAGTAGTACAGGCATTTATGAAAATGAGAAAGTTTGATATTGCCAAATTAGTAGCGGCAGCGGGGAGATAAAATCATCAGCTTGTACGGTTGTTTTTAAATTTTGTATCGTATTACAATATATACATTCTATTTTTACCTTATAAAAATCTGGTAAATGAAAAAATGCATGCTAGCAAGTCTCCTGATCTTTAATTTAATTACATCAAGCAGTCAGTCAAATGCCAACCATTGCCTGTTGGAATCCAGGTCTGAGCCTGCTCCTGTGTTTGAAGATGCTTATTTCAGTCCATTCGTAGTAAATCCAACAGAAACATTTTCCATGATGATCAAGCTCAATCAATCAGGATACAAATCAATCGAAGTCAAAGCACCTAACTGGTCTACGCTTTTATACAAGAAAGCCATCCCCGTAACATTGCTCTTAAACGACGACGGTATGGAGGGAGATGAGAAAGCGGGAGATCGAATATTTACAATTAATCAATTATCAACATCGGTATCCCCCAGTATATTTTATCCGACCAGTTTATTCTATCGAAATGCTGACCTTACATTTACTACTATTTCTGGGACAAAGGAAGTTCAAAATATCGATCTAGCATTTGGCATTCGATTTATTCCGAGTACGTATACCAATCCAGCCGTAAAGTCTATCAATGCCACAGTACAAATGACCGACTATGTGATCAATATGGTGTTACCTGCCAATATGATCAATGATCGATTTGCAATGGCTAAAGAATATTACAAATACCTACCGGATGATCGTGACTATATTGTCAGGTCAACCACATATCCTACACCAGGTACATTTCCGGCAGCTAATTTTTACTCAGTCAAAAATCAAACGCTGGGATTTACACCTACTACCAGTGCGACCATATACGATCGCACGGCGGACTACAATTCAAAAGGAAAGTTGGCAGGATTTATCAATATGTTTTATACTCATGGTGGGGAACCGATAATATTAAATCATGAATTATTGCATACATGGGCTGCTTACACTCATCCTGATTTAAAACTTGATAATTCTTCGCATTGGTCATATGCCGTATTGGGTACCAGTGGATTTGGAAGCGGTATTCAGGCTAGCTCCATTACTAAGCTTGCAGATGGTAATTATTCAGTCACACCGACGTCGCTAAATTTTTATAATTCACTGGAGTTATATTTGATGGGTTTGCACCCTGCCGACTCGATCCAATTTCCAATTATGACCCCTGTGGAACCTGAATTCGTAAAATTTGATTTGCCAAATACAATTATTAAAGCCAGCAATTTAAAGAGTATAAACAAATCCGAATTTTTTTCACTTATGCCGGAGCGAAATCCTGCATTCCCTAATACACAAAGGGAATTTAAAGTCGGATCGATGGTCATCAGCGATCGCTTATTAACACCCAAAGAACTTTCTTATTTTCATGAAATCATGAAAGAAGTAGAAAATAAAAACCAAACCCCGCAAATGATTACGGCTGGAAATCTAAGTTTTTATACAGCCACCAATAAGAAGGGAATGATAAGCACACGACTGGCCACCTTGACGCCTACAGACGACCATCGATCCAGATTAAAATTTAATATTTATCCCAATCCGAGCACGCGCGTACTATTTATAGATGCTTTGATGGATCGGGAATATACTTACTGCATAAATGATCTACGTGGTCAGCTAATGACTCACGGCACCATCAAGAATAATACATTGGAAATCTCCCTGCCATCGGGTCTATATCTCTTCACTTTATCAGACAAAAACGGGTTGGCCGGTATTCAAAAATTAATGGTTCAAGCAGACTAAAGGCGGGGTAAAACTTATCGCTCCCAGATCGCCATCATCATGACAGCGCACGCGGTGCCATCCATGGTAGGTTCATTGGTAGAGTAGTCACCGATATCGTCGTGATAGACTACATAATTATTTTGAAAGGGAGCAAATGCATCGTCGTGGGTCAGCGTCAAACCAATTTGTTTTTGATAGGTTGAATAATAAATGGGCCCATCTACCAGGCCTCCCGGTATTTCAATTCCTGTTAACTTCCACGTACTCGTGTGCACATCATGAGGATAGGTAAAGCCGATATTCATAAACATACTGGTACCCCAGGGATTTCGACCGAATAACCAATCCCGCATACAGGTCATATAAGCATGAAATTGACGATCGTTGGTCATTTGTTCATATGCAAAGATTTGTAGAATCAGATCGGTCATGAGATTATTAGAGCACCAGATAAAAGGTACTCCCTCCCGGTATATATTTTTGGAAGCCCTTTGAGATATCGTTTGTTCGATGCCTTTTTTATAGTAAGAAATCAATTCTTTTTTCACCCGGGCATTCACCAGTGAAAACAATCGATGATGGGCAATATTAAAAAACGGATAAAGCTGATAGTGTGCTGACGTATCCTTTTGTATCCAAGATTGTGTATTCGATAATCGTGCATAATGAATTGCTTCCTTGAGATATTCTTTTTTATGGGTGCATCTAAAAAGTTCTGTGGCGGCCCACTCCAGGTCATCAGTCCAGGTATCTTCATTATAACGATACGGTGCACCATAACTGTTACCTTGCTGATAACCGGGTTTTGCTTTAGCCATAGCGTATAATTCTATTGCCGCTTGCAGACAAGTATCAGCATACGCATTGCTGAGACCTGTACTTTTCCATACCTGGTTACCAATGGCAAGAGCTGCGGCGGATCTGCCAGCCAGATTGGCGATACCGGTTGCAATACTTTTATATTTACCTACTCCCTGTGGAGTACCGGTCGCGACATAGGCAACGCGGAACTTATTTTTTCCCCATCCATAATTGCTTGTATCTTCAGAAGGTATTTTCCAGCCAACATGATCCCGGTCATCACCCACCTGGTGAATCAAAATACCTGTCATACTGTGCAATCTCCTGATCCATTCGAGTCCCCATTTTGCTTCATCGAGTATATCAGGCAAGCGGTTGGGCTCTAACTTTCCGTTTGCGTCGAAATGATCTTTGAATATGGAAGGATTGTATTGATAAGCGATCATCATGCGGGCTGTCGCATTGCTGGCGGTGATCAAATATTTGAGTTGATCGCCTGCATCATGCCATCCTCCTCTTACATCGATCATGGCAGAATCAGGCAACCCGCCTCCCATCACGCGACCATCCAATGAATGACATTCTTGTTCAAAAAATGGATTGTAACCACATCGCTGCTGACGCATAAAAATTAATAACGAATCTGAAAGTCCATGATATGCCAGATCGTAGATTTTGATTTTGGCATTTGCATCTTCTATTTTAATAGCATATTCACCAGGAGTTTTCAGTGCGCTGAAATCAAAGGTATAATGATGATTAAATGGTGCAAATCCGGTTTTATTACCGGGTATTAATTGTCCTTTAAATACAATTTGATTTTTTTGATTTACAATTAAAGGTTTTTTCATTCTTAAGTCATCGTTGCTAAAGACGATGGCTTCTTTAGGATCGGTGGTGAGATAACCTACCTGATTCATGCGAATATAAATCTGGCTGTAAGATAGCTCGTCATGGAAAATACAAAGAAGCAGAATGAGCAGGCACTTGTTCATGATTCAAATCCCATGATTTTCATGATTCCTCGCAATGGAATGATGGCCCATGCAGGTCGACTATTGAGTTCGTAACCTAGTTCATATACTGCTTTTTCTAACAAATGGTATCGCAATAAATAATGAATTTCGGGTTTATAACCTATATCCAATCCGCCTTTGAAGGAGGTACGGATAAATCCATGCAAATACAGCCCGCAGACTAATTGGTAATACCGTTCCGCAAGATCAAATAATTCATTTTGCGGAGTCGTCCATTTTTTATCCTCATCAAAAAGTGTGGCGTAGATGGCATAGTGAAAAGATCTAAGCATTCCAGCAACATCTTTGAGTGGACTTTGTTTTACTTTGCGATCGCGGATGGTGCTTTCAGGTTCACCTTCAAAATCGAGTATGTAAAATTCATGTTTATTGACCAACACTTGTCCTAAATGATAGTCACCATGTACCCGGGTCCGCATCGAGCATAATTTTGTTTCATCAAATCCCAGAATTTCTTCCAGGACCTGATTGCGACGATCTAAAAATAATTGTCCATATTCTTTAGCGAGTCCGCGCAACTTAGATATGTTTTTTTCTAACATACCAATGCGCAAGTCAAACAAATAGGATACTTTATTTTTCAACCAGACAGAATAGTCGGGATTAAACGGAACAGGAGTAAATGACATCTGTCCCTGGTCACGGGCCAACGCCATGTGCATCTGTGCAGTGCGCTTACCCAGATTAATAATATCCTGAATAAACTCCTGTCCCATGACTTCAGATGTATTGCCCGATAAAGAATTGGGTTTGATGGGTTCGAATAGTTTTATCTTTTCAGTAATCTTTAATTTAGGATGGGCATCCGTATAAGTAAAAAATTTATTTACCATACTGAGCATCCATTTCCAGGCATCTCCTTCATTGGTAATTTTTTCTTGTAATAATCCTAATGAGATGGTGGGCTTATCGTTTCGTTCCCAACTGATGCCCCCTAAAAAGGATGCCGTGTGGCTGAAGTGATTTACATTTAAAAACCTGGAGATTTCGAGATCGGGATTGCTTTCAGGAAAAACTCTGCGAAACCATTTAAAGAAATATTGATCATTAAAAATTACTGCGGTATTACTTTGCTCGGCTTTAAGTATCTCAGAGGATATTTTTTTGTTCGAGGGGAAATTAAATGAATCAGATTTTTCAAACTTAAGCTTACCGGTCGTTTGATTGATTTGACTGGATTTGGCTAAAGAGTCAAAAACGGATTCTCTAAAGGAAGCTATAAACAAAGCGTCATAAAGAATGCCTTCTTTTTTTCCCAGTTGCACCCGCGTAATGTATGGAGTCAGCGCATAGTGACTTTCTTGAGCATCGGATATAAAACCGATTGGCAATAAATAATGCTGACTGAACGATTCCTTAAAGTGAACTTCAATAATTAAAATAAAAAATTTTTCTTTGGTTGCTACAAAATCGAGGATCGTATTGATCCGTACATATTTTATCGTACTGCTCTTACCTGCAAACCACCGACAGCCCAATATATATTCAGCCAATACGAGCTCTTCCATATCTTTTTGGAACGATTTATTATAGATAGCCGAATCCCAAGACTCTGTCGAAACTAGTTTTTTTCCGATTTCCATTAGATAGGGTAAAGATAAGTAATTGTGTCCGAGAGGGCAATTGGATGATTCTCTGTGAGCAACCAAGAATCTAACATGGATTCATAGTATCAAACACAGGTACCCGGCGAATTCAGGTCCTCGGAAATACCAATTATCGATTATTTTTAACCCTTAATTAAATTCCATTGAAAATACTGGAACAATTCCATATAATATTTAACCGATCCTGGCTGGAGATAGTGATCATTGTCTCAAAAGTTTTGGTAGTAAGTATGATCTTATTGACTCCCGATGTCGTCTTCATAAGGAACCTGGCAGCCCATGCTTTTGAAGTGGTGATTTTATTATTGATGTCTGCGATGTTTTTTATGATCGTCCGAATGCCCAGGATCATGTATGTAAGTCTGGGTTTGTGTGCCATACTAAGTTTTTATCTCCGAAGACAAAGCAATACTGCACTTCGGGTCTTGTTTAATCGCAACCAGCACGATTTCAGCCTTTGTCAGTTAACCATTCAGGGCAGCAGTGACCAATATGAAAATTTTACTAAAGCGATTTTACAAAGCAAAGCCGATATCATTAATATTCAAGAAGTCACTCCGGACTGGTCTATTGTGCTGAAAGATGCACTGATAAAAGAATATCCGTATACAGCCGAACTCAATCGCATCGACCCATATGGGATGGTGATTTTTAGTAAATACCCTATCCATAAAATAGATACCATCGTTTATGAAGATACGGTGAATAAATACCAGGTACCGGCTTTGAGACTCCGCACGTCGATCGATCATCGCGATGTAGATATCGTCGGGTGTCATGTATTACCTCGTATCAATCATAATGATTTTGATAAAGTGCAGGGTTTTATTGAGATGTTGGCACATTGGGCGTCTCATCACCAAAATCAATCGACTATGATCATTGGAGATTTTAGTTTGACACCCTGGGATTATGATATCCAAAAGCTGATCAATGAATCCAAGCTCAACCTGAGTCGTCGCGAGCCTCATTTATTTGTACAGCCATTTGAACATATCCTGTATTCCAATGACATCGAATGCAATCAACTCAAAGAATTGCTTTCACCCAATCGCAACCACATCGGCATCGAAGGTTTCTATAGATTTAAATATTGAAAGATGGAAAGTAAACTAACCGAAGCAGTAAAGACTTTTAATGAACTCACTCCCGGAGAAATCTATGATATTCTACACCTCAGACAAGAAGTTTTCGTGATCGAGCAAAAATGTATTTTCCAGGACCTGGATTATAAAGATCAGAAGGCGCATCACTTTATGATAAGAAATGAGGAAGGTCAATTATTGGCTTATACAAGATTGCTTGAATTTAATGACCCCTATCCGGGGTATCTTTCGATAGGCCGGGTCGTGAATCATCCTGATTATCGCCGGATGCATCTGGGCCGATATCTCATGCTTCGATCGATCGAGGAAATTAGGAAGCTTCATGGAAACCATCCTATCAAAATCGGAGCTCAGGCTTATCTCACCCGGTTTTATAGTCAATTTGGATTTAGCCCCACGGGAGAAAGATATATGGAAGACGGTATACCCCATTTAAAAATGGTCACGGAATGAACCCGTTACCGGTATTTCTTTTCATCGATTCCCTTGTAAAAGCATAATTTAGACTTGTTAAGTCTTATACCCATTGGCCCGAATGTTTTGAATATATGTTTTATTTTGCCGGTATCATATTATCCTTGTTTTTTGCCTTTGTTTTGTTTACTAAAAAAGGTAAAAACACCAGCGATTACCTTCTGGCGGTATGGCTATTGTTTATAGGATGGCATTTAGGTAGTTATTACTTAACAAAGCAGGATTATTATTTAGTGAATCCTGCATTGATTGGATTGGGTTTGCCACTTCCCCTGGTGCATGGTGCTTTTCTTTATGTATATATCAAAGCACTCACAGACCCCAAACCAATGACCTGGTCCATCTTGATTTATTTCACACCATTTGTTTTTGCTTACTTCATATTTGCTCCTTTCTTTTTTTTATCACATGAAGATCAAATCAATGTCTATAAGAACGAAGGGCATCCTTATGAAAAACGGCTCCTGATCCATTCTATTCTGCTCAATGTGGTGGGTGTCTTTTATATCATACGTTCTTATCTGCAGTTGAGTCAATACAGACAGTCCCTGAAAAATCAATTTTCCAATATTGAAAAAATCCGGCTCGATTGGTTGACTTATTTAATTGTTTGGATTGGATTATTGTGGCTGGTGATTATTTTTATTCAGAAGGATGCTTTGATATTTGCAGTAGCGGTATTCTTTATTTTATGGCTTGGATATTTTGGAATTCGACAGGTATCGTTGTTTCAAAACTCAGATATTTTGTACACACCGAGTTCTGTGATCCTCCAGACAAGACCTGGATTGGAATTAACGATTCCCGAACCAGAAAATGAAATCAAGACGGGACCAATTAAATATCAAAAATCATCTTTAAGCGATGAGGCAAGTGAAGAAATCTATAGCAGGCTCAAAGAAATCATGCAAAATGAAAAGTGTTACAAAGATCCTGAAATCAGATTAACGCAATTGGCCAATTATCTTAATGTCAATCCCAATTATTTATCTCAAGTCATTAATTCCAAAGAGAATAAAAATTTTTATGATTTTATCAATGAATACCGGGTGCAGGAATTCAAAGATTCCTTAACCGTTCCTGCTAATAAAAATTATACATTGCTCGCATTGGCTATGGAGTGTGGCTTCAATTCTAAAACATCATTTAATCGTAATTTCAAAAAAGTTACCGGCATTGCTCCCACGGAGTATGCCAGTGGACTCAAATAAGTCTAAGATCAAACTTAAACACACTAAACATGGGTGTCAAGTTTCACATTTGGGTACCATCTGTCACCAACGATTGATTTTCAATATATTGTAATAATTGAAAAGGAGGGTTCACCTTTCATACTGAAGCACCACCCCGGTGTCCCATTCCACAATTTTGTGCATAAACTAAATCTTTAAAAATTATGTCAAAATTTTCATTTTCCATCTTGAGCATGCCTATGATCCTGCTATTGTTTGCATGTACTAAGGAAAAATACATAGACCAAGCGGGGTATTTGGTTCCCAAAACATGCGACCAGGATGCTTCAATTCCTTCGATTACGATTCGTGGGGCAAAGTTGCATTCCGAAGCCTTTGGTCACCCTGACAGTTCTATTATAATTTGCTTACACGGTGGTCCGGGATCGGATTATCGTTACATGCTCAATGTAAAAGACCTGGTTAATTATGGATTTCGGGTTGTATTCTACGACCAAATCGGGAGTGGATTATCCCAGCGATTTTCTTATGAATACTATATTAAAAAATCTGTTAACGAAATATTTTTTGATGAACTTCAAGAAGTCATTGCTCATTACAAAACGCATGCTTCTCAGAAAGTTTATTTATTGGGAGAATCATGGGGTGGCATTTTAGGATCAGGATATGTCGGTCAGCACCCCAATGAAATCAATGGTCTGATTGTCGGTGAACCCGGTGGTTTACGATGGGAGGATATCAAAGAATATTTAACCCATTCACAGTCTTTGGATATCTGGAATGAAACCATTAACGATGTAACCTATCTGGATCAATTTATTTCAGGCAATAAAGATCAACATGCGATCCTGGATTATAAAGTAGCATTACATGCTTCAAAAAATGAAATTACACAGGAGGAAGATGCACCTGAATGGCGATTTGGTGCTGAGATCAATCATGCTTCACTGGATCTTGGGGAAAAATACAAACCTGATTTTTCAATTGGCTTAAACCAGTATAGTGCTAAAGTATTGTATCTGCATAGTCAATTCAATAAGGCACACGACGATGCATGGGCACACAGAATCGGCAGTGCTTATAAAAATGTAGAATATTTAAAAGTATACGGTGTTGGTCATTCCGGATATATATCCAATCTATCTGCATGGAAGACACAATCACTCCCTAAAATCATTTCTTATTTACAATCACTTAAATAATCTTCTTATCATGAAACGTATCATTACATATTCACTTGCATTCTTGTTACTCCTTTGCCAGATCAAGTCAAAAGCACAGGTATTGAATTGGGCAAAATTAGATAATACCAAACCCCATCATATACAATCTGGTTTCGGTATTGATTATGGTACTGTTTTTAGCTTTGGATACAGTCATAGCCAAACCCTGCTCGGGATGCCACTGATGCTGAATTTTCTTGCCAGTAAGCCATCGGGCAAGGATCAGTTTGATGATTTTAAATTCAATATAGGTTTTCAATGGCAATTAGTCAATGTCCGTCAATTTAAAACAATCGTAAAGATTCACGGAATATACCGTCAATTTGAAAATACCGTCGTACGACTCAATAATTTTGGATCAGACTTTTCTGCAACAACCGGATTTTTTAGCAGGCATTTTTTCATAGCGGGGGAATTAGGCTTTGATAAAGCGATCGTCACTCATTTTAACCATACGGAAAAATATAAAAATAGTTTTCCTGAGGTTAACAACGGATGGTATGAGCCTTCCACCGGAGGTAATTTCTATTATGGTTTTCAAACAGGAACTTCTCTTGGCAATCTGGATATCTCCATTCGGGTAGGAAAAATATTGACCCAGGACTTTAAGTCTACGCCCTTTATTCCGCTCTATGCTCTCTTGGGAATAAATATCAATTTATAAATCTCTTAGAAGTGAAAATTAAAAGTTGGTCTGTCACCTATTTATTTTATCTGGGGGCGATATGGATGGTTTTTGCATCCATTCAATATATAATCCAAAGATCTCCGGCTTTGATCCAAGAAAAAGCTGTAGAACATCGCTGGTGGTACGACCTGGTCATCCGGCTTCATATATTGGGAGGTCTGTTAGCTATGCTGACAGGACCTTCTCAATTTAATAAATCATATCGAGAAAAGAATTTATCGAAGCATCGATTTTGGGGTCATGTTTATTTTTTTGCCGTACTCGCCGGTGGACTTTCGGGCTTGGCAATAAGTCCATATGGAGAAGGAGGGGTGCCGGGCAAAATGGGAATGACGGTATTGTCCTCATTGTGGTTGTCTACGGCAATCTTGGCTTTATCCCATATTCACAATAAAGAAATGCAACATCACAAATTTTGGATGTTCATCAATTTTGGATTTACTTTCAGTGCTGTGACATTCAGATCGATTCTCTTATTGAGTGGCTTCTTCAGTTTGGAATATAAAACGGTATACGGCTATGCAATATGGGTTTCCTGGATTATCAATTTGATCATAGCGTGTTCTTTAAACAGGTGTTGGAAAGATGCTGGAAAGTATTTGAAAATTGCATCAAATAAGAACATGTAAATTTTAATACAGAAACAGGATAAGTAATTATAAGCTGGGTTTTATGTCTACAGACCTAAACCGGTTAAAGTAAACCATACCTCTTAAAACTCGCATTTTAAACAGGCTGATGGTATTTAAAAAAATACCTAACTTTCGGAAATGAAAAAGTCTTTATTATTATTTACAATCATTTTCTGGTCCATATACATCTCTTCAGCACAAGGCAATAAAAGTACGGAAGCCTTGATCACTAAACTTTCTGCCGAAATGAAAACGTTTATGAATGCAGAGTCGGTAAATAAACTCAAACCGTTGCTTGATGAAAGATTGGTATTTATACATTCTAACGGAATGACAGAGGGAAAAGAAGAAATGATACAACATCTCAAAGATGGTAAATGGAAATTGCGTGGAGCAGATATGAAGGAATCGACTGTACGGGTGTTTAAAAATAATATAGCCATCCTGGTTGGAAAAGGGACCTTTCATGCTGTCAATTCTGCTACAGGTGAAAATTCAGACATGGATCTTTATTTTACAGAAGTTTGGTCACATGAAAAAGCCGGATGGGTCCTCATTAGCCGGGAAGCGCAAAAAATGTAATAACCATTTAATAATTTACAACACACACTCTTAATCAAAGCACAAGTCGAAAGTGGCGGCCAATCCATACATCAACCTGCTACGCACAGCGTGGCATTATGCCCGTGAAGAAAAAGGTAAATACATACTGACTTACTCCTTTTTTGCATTGGCAAGTCTGACCAATGCGGCCCGGTCATTCTGGTATGGTTGGCTTATCAATGGGATTCAATTGCATGGAGCAGAAGTTTTAAAATATGCATGGCAATATGCATTGGGTTACCTTTTTCTAAACCTGTTTGAATGGTCGCTGCATGGGCCGGCAAGAGTCCTGGAACGAACTCTGGGCTTTAATCTTTCCAGGAATTTTATGATGGAATTATATCACCAGGCATTGCAATTACCGGTGAAATGGCATCACGATCATCATAGTGGTTCCATTATATCCCGCATTCGAAAAGCGTACGAAGCACTCAAAGAGTTTTT
Organism: uncultured Saprospiraceae bacterium; assembly: GCA_937867195.1. Classification (GTDB taxonomy): domain Bacteria; phylum Bacteroidota; class Bacteroidia; order Chitinophagales; family Saprospiraceae; genus JADJLQ01. The sequence continues at coordinate 24,208 of CALMKY010000255.1, forward strand.
CCAAAACGGGTTTATGTTTTTTTATTCATTGGTCAAGTTTATTGTTTCGTTTATAGCGATGATGGCCTTCTCTCCTTTATTTGGAATTATCGGATTGGTCATTGCGATCATCGCGATACGAATCATATTTAATTTTGATAAACCTTTGATTCGATACTGGCATGAGACCAACGAACGAGAACATATCGTATCGTCCACTTTATTTGATAGCCTGTCAAACATCAATACGGTAATTACCCTCAGATTGCAAGATCAAATGAAATCGGGTCTGCTCAAACAAATCCAAAATGTATGGCCCTGGTTTAAGAAAAACATCACTCTGAACGAATGGAAATGGTTTGTCGCCGATACGTTGGTGGCCCTGGTGTATGTAATCGCGGTTGGCGGGTATCTATATCAAAATTACAAACCCGGTGAAGTTTTTCTCGTCGGTGGATTGGTGACCCTGGTTTCATTTGTCAATCAATTTACAAGTGTATTTCATGATTTTGCATGGCAATACAATTCCATCGTCATTCACAATACCGATGTATGTGCCGTAGATAACATTCGCCAGGCATACAGCCAGTTAAACAAGGATTCAGAGACCATGGATTTGCCGAATGGCTGGAACAGCATTTCAATTTCTTCTTTAAATTATTCTCACGAAATTCAGGATTTGATCAATGAGAACAAAAAGAAAACCCATGATTTACATGATATTTCGATCAGTTTGACCAAAGGACAACGAATTGCTATCATCGGGGAGAGTGGCGGAGGCAAGTCGACATTGCTGTCTGTATTGCGAGGCCTCTACCCGGCCATGCCTGGTGTACAGTGCAGTGTAGATGATCGTGCATCCATTGACCTGGCGGCAACACATCATTCCGTAACTTTATTTCCTCAGGATCCTGAAATATTTGAAAATACCATCCGGTATAATATTACCATGGGATTGGATTATTCCGATGACGACATAAAACAAGCTTGTGATACCGTATCTTTTCAGGAAGTCGTCGATCAATTACCCAATCAACTGGAATCAAATATTAAAGAAAAAGGTGTCAACTTATCCGGTGGTCAAAAACAAAGATTGGCGCTGGCCAGAGGAATACTGGCTGCTAAAGACAGCGACATCATCCTGATGGATGAACCTACCAGCAGCGTTGATCCCAAAACGGAACTCATCGTGTATAAAAGACTTTTTGACTTATTTAAAAACAAAGTCATGGTGTCGGCTTTACACAGGATCCATCTACTGGATTATTTTGATTATATCTATGTTATGCAGGATGGAAAAATCGTCGAAGAAGGAAGCCTTGCACATTTAAATCAATCAGGAAAAATATATAAAGAATTGGCAAAGCACCTTTCAGTAAATGACGAAGATTAATACAATATTTTTATTGCTTCACATTTTTCTTAAGTAAAAAATAAGGCCGGCGGCTAAGTAAGCGTACTTGCAAATTACCCGGAACTTTTCCAGGCAGCCGGCCTTTCTCCCATTGCTTAAATATATAATCAAAAAATTTCACCATTTTGCTCCACGATTAACGTTATTAACCAATAAATTTTTTTCCTTAAAATAGTTAACCAAAATGAACGGTAAACTAAATCACATCAATCCCAGAGCTAAACAACTGATCAAAAAATTTAAACCATCTAAGGTGGATGTAACGCATTGGTTACATCAATTGAAAAAAGGCAATACAGCCATATTATCTAAAGCAATCACCCTGATAGAAAGTAAACTCAATACAGACCAATCCACTGCTCAATCTTTGATGTCAAAATGCATCGCACCCGTTGACAGCATTCGCATTGGTATTACTGGTCCGCCCGGAGCTGGTAAAAGTACTTTTATAGAAAAATTTGGCAATGAAATTTTAAATCATACCCATAGCAAACTCGCGGTTTTGACCATCGATCCTTCCAGTCCGGATCAGGGTGGAAGCGTACTCGGAGATAAAACCCGAATGCAAACCTTGGCTGTAAATCCAAGAGTTTTTATCAGACCATCGGCTGCCGGCAGATCGCTCGGTGGTTTACATCAAAACACCCGGGATGCTATCACCCTATGTGAATACTCAGGCTTTCAATACATCATCGTCGAATCGGTCGGTGTAGGTCAATCTGAAATCGATATTCATCAAATCGTGGATATTAATATTTTATTGATCAATCCATTCAGTGGAGACGAACTCCAGGGAATTAAAAGAGGTATCAATGAATCAGCGGACTTGATTATTATCAACAAAGATGATTCAGGAATGGAGCAAGCCGCCAAACTTACTAAACAATATTATGCACAAGCAATGCACTTCAGTCAGCATGAAACGAAATTATTTACCTGTAGCAGCCTGACCGGTAACCATATTCATGAAATATATCTGTACATCCAATCCTTCATCGAGGCCGCTAAAAAAAGTAAAATATGGGATTCAAAAAGGAAAAAACAAAGACTATTTGCATTTAACCACCTTATTGAAGCGAAATGGATTAATGAATTGTATACAAGATCAGATCAAAAACCATTCAAGCAGATAGTTTCTAAAATACGTTCTTCAAAAATGGATTTGAAAAAATTAAGTGATGATTATATCCATGCATTAAAAAGAAAAATATCTTGAATGTATTGCAGGTGAAGACAATGCATTGGAGCAGATTTAGATTTGACTCGATCTCATTGCATTTTGTATGTGCGGATGATCAGCGGTTGTATAGCCGGCAACCCATTGGTACTTTGATCTAAATAAAAATAAGTCATACTCGCCACATCATCCGATCTATAAAAATTTACCCAACCATCGGGCAGCGAACTGGCCTGTAAGGATTGTAGACTGTCCTTTTTATAAATATGAATAAACGTGGGAGCTTTGTGGACGGTGATCGGTATAAGGCTTACCTGTGCATCCATTAATGATTTTACTTTATCCTTTGAATTTCCTCCGATCTGTTGTATTGTAATTTGGCATCCGCTATGAAAAAAAACTGGATCGGGTATATGGTATCGGTAAAAAGCCCAATATCTTTTTGCCGCATCACCAATTAAACAACCTGAAAATTTATTTTGAAAAACTCCTTGGCCCCAGGCTGTACCGATATAATCTTCCGTACCGGTACCGACGATCGTAGGATTTTCTTGATCAGCATCGATATACATTTTGACTTCGCCTTCACCCCACCAGGCAGATTGATAAACAGGATTGTCAAAAACAGATAGATTGGCCCCGAGGTATTTGCCTTTACCTGTTACGTGCGGTAATATTTCAAAATCATGTTCCAATTGGGTAGCTGTATCCCGATGCCAAAATGCATGAAAATAAAGATTGCCGGGATCCCATTGTCTGAGTACTTGCAGGTCGATATCATAAAAGATCATATCGAGATCTTTATCAGTATCATTTACAAGCTCAATCTTTGCATGTGATTTAAATGGCATTTTGATATGACTTATAAAAGAGCGTCCTTCGCCGCTGGAAAACAATTCGTTTTCGAAGGCGATTTTTCGTTCACTTCCCAATCCGAAAAAATCACCTACCGGAGCCGATACCGCTGGTTTATCGTTTTTGTCCCAATACATATTGATCAACAAACCACGACACATATAGGCCGATCGATCATCGATGGTCATCCAAATGCGATCAATCAAGCCAACGCCGTCAAAATCCATCAGCGTAATCGAACTATGTTTGTTTATATGATCGCAGGGATGACCTTTGGCTCCATGATTTTCGAAACCACCATGACTTATTGCGCCGGATTTGTTTTCAAATGAAATCCATCGTGTGGAGAGATTGGGATTGTATTGATAGATTTCCGGGATTTTATCGGAATGGCCGGATCTACACATGGAAAGGAATATCCACATAGAGCATATTAAGAATAATTTATTCATGATCTTAGTTTTCTAATAATTTTCTATGATTTGTTATTAGCTAATGTAATGACATAATGGCTCTTTCCAACAGCTCTGGTTGATTTTCAATACTAAATTCATTTTTTTTATCAACCTGCGATTTAATCTGAGACCATTCCTGTTTTTCCATGTTCCAGATCACGCCCATGTTCATTATTTCAATTCGTTTAGCAAGATAGTGTTGCTCAGCTTGACCCGGTGTCGGCACCATAATGAGCTTTTTTCGAAATGAAGCCAGTTCCATTAAAGTACTATAGCCGGCACGACAAATGACGTATTCCGCTTTTTCGATTTCCAGAGCCATTGATTCTGCATCGAGATAAGAAGAGTACTGGTGATGATCTTGATCCTGATGGGTTAGATCCGGTCTTCCTCCTGCTATCATCACATCATTGAATTTTAATACCTTTTTTAATTTGTTTTCAAACTCAGTTCGTGATGGCTCCGGGCCTGAAACAATGGCCAGGATTTTATTTGATGAAGACTTCGCTTTGGAAGGATTAAAATATTGAGAGATTCTGGAGAGATATCCTATGTACAACCGATGTATACTATCAGGTAAATGACTGAGGCTACCGGATAAGATTTGATTGGGAAGGTCCGGTATCCATATTTTATCAAACCTTTTTAGCTGGTGCCATAGCCATCGATGTAAAATAAAACCATACGGTACAATGGGTGAACATTGATGAATCAGCACGATTGACTTTACATCTTGAGACCGGGCACCCAGGCGTGAATCGGAAATAATTAAATCAAATCGATGTTTTTTATGCAATTCTTTAATTTTTACTCGATCCTGATGATGCCATGAAATCAAATGAAAAGTTTGTCGTAGCAGAGTAAACCAAAACCATTTACCATACTGGATATTCAATGGGGCAAGCACATGTATAGGCACCAAAGGAAATGCTTTTTGTAAAGTCATGGCGGCCAAGCCATCGGATCCTATATGGACCTCATGACCCATACGCATCAGGCTTTCGATCAATTTGCCTGAACGGGTGGCATGTCCCAATCCCCAATTTAATGGACAAACTAATATTTTCAAAATAATCAAAATTTATTTGCCAAACATCAAAGCTAAATATTAAGTAAAGGTTCTACTCTATTTAAATTCCGGCAATTTATGAACGGACCTTTACAGATCAAAAGAATTAATCAGGCCCAATTCTTAATAAATTTTTATATAAGCATTGATTTATGAAATACCATCCGGTGAATCAATTCTCAATTTTTTCAATAATAGCTTTCGCTCTGATTCAGATTTGACCATCTGCAATGCTTTGATATAATAGTCATCGCTCCTGGCCGAATCGACAGATGAATACAGTTCCCCCATCAAAGAATAAAAATAGGGATTGTCTAATGGTGTACACAATTCAGATTGTTTGATCGCAGCATCATAACCATGCACCTTAGCGTATGCATACAAGCGATTGATATTGGCAACTTCAGAATAATTAAACTTTAAAAGTATATCATATAACTCTAAGATCTTATTCCATTTTTCGGTAGATTCATCCGGCCGGGTGTACCAATAAGCTATACTTGCTTCGAAATGATAATTGCTTAATTCCTCCCCGGTCGTAGATTGATACAAATGCAAAATCCCTTTGCTTATCAATTCCTGATTCCAGCGAGAAGGATCTTGTTCGTGATATAATACAAGTTCCTCGTTAGGATTTATTCTGGCATCAAATCGGGACGATTGAAAATACATAAGGGATAGCAATGCATGCACCTTGGGAAGATCGGTCCGCGGCTGCAGAGTGAGCAATTCGCACAAAAGTATGGCCTCTTCAGCAAGGTCTTTATTGATAATTTTATCGTTTGTTTCGGAATAATAACCTTCATTAAATAATAAATACAATGTAGTCAGGACAGTGTTTAACCTGGCGGATACATCGTGTTGACTAAGATCAGATAAATTAAAACGATCGGATTTTAATTTTTCTTTTGCTCTGTACAATCTCTTGTTGATTACATCTTTAGAAGTTAACAGGGCTGTTGCAATTTCGTCTATCCCAAAACCACACAAAATGCGCAAGGCAAGTGATACCTGGGATTCCACTGGAATGGATGGACTGCAAACTGCAAACATCATTCTTAACTGACTGTCCTGGATGGTTTGTTCCGAAAGCTCTGTTTCTTGAAATACTGAATCTGATTCATTGGTAGTCATCATATTGGGAACAATTTTTTCGTCAAAGATTTTTTTTCTTAATAAAAGATTTTTCGTTTTGTTTTTTGCGACTAAATAGAGCCATGCGGTTGGATTTGCCGGCACACCACGATATGGCCATGATTCCAAGGCTGATTGAAATGTCTCGCTGACAATATCCTGCGCAGTATCTATCTGGGCAGGTCCCAATAAATTACATAACACCGCAACGAGCTTGGAGTACTCCTTTCTGAATAAAT